>JAGHDS010000179.1 GCA_021159845.1 Anaerolineae bacterium | reverse complement strand
CCCCTGCATCGTCCAAGGCGGCCTTCACGGCGTCGTGAGCCAGATGGCGTAACGAGCGTTCCCAATGTTCTCCTACAGGCGTCTGCCCGATCCCAATGACGGCTACATCTCGCATTGCCTGCACTCCCTTGCGTAGATCATCTGATCGTCAGCTCATCAGTAGTTTGCCCCGAAAACGGGCGTATGTCGCGTAGTCAATCGGCTGCCGTCGGGCGATGTAGTCTTGGGTATGCAATGCGCGATCCCGACGGTCGCGGATGCAATCCGTTACCATCACGGAGAAGGCGTCGCTGCCCGCGCCGGAACCAAAGCTCACCAGCAGGATGCGGTCGCCGGGCTCTGCCGCGTCCAGCACGGCTGAGAAGCCTAACAAGGCAGAGCCTGCATATGTGTTGCCAATCCAGTTAACCAGCAATCCCGGTTCGATCTGCTCCGGGCGGAAGCCCAACATGCGCGCTACGCGCTGCGGGAATTTCACGTTTGGTTGATGAAACACGGCGTAGCGAAAATCAGCTGGCTGTAAATGCAGCTCGTCCAGCAGTTGCCGGGCCGCGGACGTGATGTGATGGAAGTAGGCGGGTTCGCCGGTGAAACGTTGACCGTGGCTGGGGTAGTGGGCGTAGGGCCGTCGCCAGAAGTCCGGGGTATCCGTGACGTAGGAGACGGAGCCTTCGAACACGGCCAGGCTCTCCTCGGCGGGGCCGATCACGTAGGCCGCTCCACCTGCCCCTGTCGTGTACTCCAGCGCGTCGCCGGGGCGCCCTTGCGCCGCATCTGCCCCGATGCACAACGCGTAGTCGGCCATGTTGGACCCCACCAGCCCGATGGCGGCCTGGATTGCCTCGGTCCCCGCCTTGCAGGCGAACTCCAGATCGGCTGCCTGGGTGAGAGGCACCGCGCCGATGGCTTCGGCCACGATGGTGGATGTGGGTTTAACGGCATATGGGTGGGACTCGCTACCCACCCATACAGCCCGGATTCGGGTTGGATCGATGCACGCCCGCGCCAACGCGTTGCGTGCGGCTTCGATAGACATCGTCGCAGTGTCTTCATCTAGCCCTGGAACGGCCTTCTCCTCGATCGGTGGGGTGTCCCGTCCATCGCTCCACACTTCGGCGATCCGGACGGCGGGCAGCCGGTAGCGTGGAATGTATGCCCCATATCCAACGATCCCCACCGGCCGGCTTGGTTTCAGCATCTCTCAACCTCCAACATTTACTCTCTCCCTTCGACGTTTCTTCGATGCTCTGTCAACAACGCCTGGGCGCGGTCCAAGCGCACGGCGCGCTCGGCGACCATGCGTTTGACGACCCAGTCGATCTCGTCTCCCTCAGCCCCCGCGGCGATGGCGACCTGCCGGGCGTGGAGCGCCATATGCCCGCGTTGTATTCCCTCCGTCGCCAACGCCCGGATGGCAGCCAGGTTCTGTGCCAGCCCCACCGCAACCGTGATCTCCGCCAGCTCTCGCGCCGTTCGCACGCCCAGAATGCGCAATGCCAGGCGCGCTGTCGGGTGGGCCCGGGTGGTGCCCCCCACGATCCCCAACGCCAAAGGCATCTCCAGCCGGCCGATCAGGTTCCCGGCCTCGTCCTTCTCCCATACGGAGAGGGAGCGGTAACGGCCATCGCGCGCGGCATAGGCGTGAGCGCCTGCCTCGATGGCGCGCCAGTCGTTACCCGTGGCGATGACCACAGCATCGATGCCATTCATGATGCCTTTGTTGTGGGTGGCAGCCCGATAGGGATCAACCGCAGCTAGAGCGTAGGCTGCGACGATCCGGTCGACCACCTCTGCTCCTTCCATGTCGTTGGTCGTCAGCGCGGAAGCTGGGACGACGCATCTCGCTCGGGCCATTCGTCGGTCCGCCAGGTTGGAGAGGATGCGCAGGTTCACACGCCCGCCGGTGATGGTCTCGACCTCCGGCGCAAGCGTCTCGCAGGCCGTGTTCACCGTATTGGCTCCCATCGCGTCGCGGCAGTCGTAGAGCAGGTGGATGACCAGCATCGGACCGGCTGGACTCTCTGTCACCGTCCGAACCTCGATGTCCCGGGCACCGCCGCCCAGCCTGACCACCACCGGATCGATTTGGTTGGCCAGGTCTAGCAAGCGACGCTTCTGGTTGAGTATGGCGGCCCGCGCAGCCTCCAGGTCCGGCAGGTCGAGCACCTGAATCTGGCCTATCATCACCGGTTCATCGCTCTCCGCCTGGAACCCGCCACCCTCGCGGGCGAGCTTGGCCGCGTGGCTGGCACCGGCCACAACGGACGGTTCCTCGATCACCATCGGGACCAGGTAATCGCGGCCGTTGATCAGGAAGTTGACCGCGATGCTCAGCGGAAGGGCGTGCAACCCAACCACGTTCTCGGTCATCTTATCGGCCTGGGTCAGCGTCAGTCCTTGCCGCAGCGTTGCTAGGTCTTCCTCGCCAAGCCCTGCCCACTCTGCGACGATGCGGGCCCGGTCGTCGATGTCTAGCTTGTAGAATCCACTTAACCTGGATGACGGCACTTCTACCTCCACTACTGGTGCGGCACGTAGAAAAGGCCCCGGTGTCGGAGCCCTGAGTTGTTGCAAAGCCTATGTTCGGCTGAACTCAGCCGAGACACTGTACCATGTCGACGCTATCAAAATCTATCAGCCCGCTTCCAATTCCCGCCGAATCAGGGCATGCGCCCGGGCGATTGGACTACGATGCTGATCACAGCCCGTACAACACCGTTCAAAGTCTGAGGTGCCAGGGCTATGATCCCAGAGATTGCCACGCCGACGACGAGCAATGCTGCTTCCAGGGTGGATTCCCTCGGCACCAGGCGATGCTCGGTAGGGAGCGGCGCGGTTGCCGACTGGATCAGACGGAGATAACCCAAGGCGACGCCCAGTTGTCCGGCTACGACCAGCAATCCCCACACTGGCCGCGTGCTCAGGAGCGTCTGAGTTAACGCCCAGCGGGGGCCAAACGAGGCCGTCAAGGGGAACCCGGCCAGGCCGAGCCCGCCGACTACGATAGCTAACGTTACCCACGGCAGGCGGTGGAGGATGCCCTCCGTGCCATGCCAGTCATCGCCCGTGCCTCGAGCCTGGAGAATGGTGATGCCATAAGCTTCCAGAAATAGGCTCAGCGTTCGCGCGATGAACAATGCAGTCGCCATGCGCCATTCCAGGGGAGCGCCTAGGCTGAACCCTAGCAGGAACACTCCCCAATCGTATAGCGCGGCGTATGCCCACAGGCGCTGGATTCGGTTTGCGGTGGCTGCCTCCACTGCGCCCCAGAGCAATGTCGCCAGGCCGGCGATGGAGAGCGCTCGTCCGGCCTCGATGTACTGTGAGAGCCAGGGCCACTTCGCGAAGGCTGTCCACGTCAGGTAAAGGGTGACGACCTGGGTACCTGTGAGTAGAAATGCGCCCACTACAGGGGAAGCGTCCGTTAGCAGGGAGGTAGCGGGCACGTGGAAGGGGAGAGGAGCGAGCAGCAGGAGCAGGGCTGTCCCGGTGAGCCATGCGGCGGTCCGGAGATGTGAGAGATCATTCGGGTGGAAGCTGGCCTCCTGGATATGCCATGCCGCGATGGTCACCAAAGCGAACGCGATCAGTGGCCACCAAAGTTGACGGAAGGCAGCGCGGGTGGTATGCCTCTGCCCCGTCTGGATGAGGAATACGGAGAGGCAGCTCACTGCGACGAGAGCAACAAAGGCTCCTGCTAAAGGGCTCACGATCATAGCTGTCACCCATAGGGCCAGGATGACCAGCCCGATGGGGACGAATGCCCTGCCGGGTGGATTCAGCCCCGCTCCGATGAAGGCCACGGTCGCTATGCTGCCCAGGACGGTTAGCAGGGAACGGCTCGCGTTGGTGATCCTCCACGTGAACCCGAGCCCTACCAGGGGGCGTCCGAGTAACACGACCCGCCCCCATACAGGTACCACGCGATCCAGAGGCCAACGCGTGCTGATGAGGATCAGTGCTCCTCCAGCGATGGCGCCTATCAGTGCGGAGATCAACAGGTATCGGCGCAGTGGGTAGACGAGGATAGCCGTCAGGATGAGCCCGCCCACGATTAACTCGGCGCCGGTGATCATAGGGGCTCCTCCTCGGAGGTGTCGGATATCTGGCCCTCCGCGACGATTAGGTATGCGCACGCCAGGCCGATTAGAAGCTTGAGCCCGCCTATTACGCCTTCCATCACCACCTGGTGTTCCAGGGCGGAGTAGTAGAGATGAAAGGCTTCCAGCCACCAGAGCAGGCCAATCCCGGCGGTCAATATTTCATTGCTGAGCGCGAGCGCCAGCAGCCCGGTGATGGCCAGCCATGTGCACAGAAAGGCCAGGTCGGGGTCGAGCCCGCGTAACGGCAGGCGGGCGTGGTGAGTCAACAGCAGTACGGCCACGAAGACAATCAAGGTGGCTCGGAGGGCCGTTCGGGCTGAGAGTAACGGCCACCGCCAGCGTAGCCACTGGGCTGGGCGCCGACCCCATCTGATGGATTTGGCCGATAGGAACCACATGATGGCCACAAGCCCTCCGGTCACCGCCCGGAGCAAGGCCCATTCCACAGGTGAGTGCCGGGTGGCCAGGATAGCTAGCAGAACCGACTGGAGACCGATTCCCAATACGGTGAAACGCCAGTCGGTGATGACGAGCATCAAGGCGGTGAGTAGCAGCAAGCCTATGATGCCTGGCAGGCCGTTTACGCCGTTGAGTGATGCCAGGATATGTTCTGGTGAGAGGAGAGGCGGCGCAGCGTTCATAATATGGCCTTCATGCGTGTATCAGTAGCCAGATCAACACGAACGTCAGGATCACCCAGCCCAGATAGCCCTCTCCCTCGAGGATGTCCGATAGGGTACGCCAGCTGGCGCCAGCGGCGCGCAGAAGTTCCTGGATGATCGCATACCCCCAGTCCAGGCGGACGATGTGTGCGAATCCCGGGCGGGCTCCCCGCCACCCCGCGAAGCCAATGCGTGGGCCTCGCCATAGCCATGCGGCGAAGGCGGCGATGAGGAGCAACCGCGCCCAAGCAATAAGAGGAACCCCAACGAGTAACATCCATATCCCGCCCTCATTGATCGTAGCTTCGCTCAGGTGGAACGCGAGCGAGGGGCGCAATCCGACCAAGAGGATTGGGACGGCCAGGAGTATAGCGGCGGTCAGGAGCCGTATCTCCTGCCCGGAGAGGCGAGGGAGTATTGGGTGTGGCTCGTGCCAATCTCGTAGCAATGTGGCCAGCACGAGGACATCGCCTGCGGTCAGGGCAAGCCAGGGAAGCGGCCCGGTCGCTGATGGGGCCAGTCGGTTGAGCCAGGGTTGGCCCAGAAAGCCGGCCGTTAGCGGGTATCCTAGCAGGGTCAATACGGCTAATACCCCAGGCCAGCGCCCCCCCCAGGCATGGTATCCCTCGCGGGCGGCCAGTAATAGCCCGAGCCCCAGGCTGAAGGCGAGTAGCCAGCCGGCCAGCGGTAGCGCGCCCTGTCCTGGCCATAAGATCATCATCAGGACGACTAGCCCGGCCCGGTTCGCACATACGAAATCCAGCGATCGACTGCAGATGGGATCGGCCCAGGCAGCCAGGGCGCTGCCCAGGATGGCGAGTGACAGGAACGTTACCCAATGATGGTGACCTAACCATGTGATGTGAGCTGTACGGTTGAGGATCCCCAGAAGCCAGAGGCTGGCCGTGGCTGGGATTAGATAGATGGAGATGCGGTGAGTTGGTGATGTCAGCCGGCTGTGGGTTAGCCAACCGTGAAGCGGATAAATGGCTGCCCGAAGCATGATCGCCAGGACGAGGATTCCTTGCACGAGGGGTGTGAGCACAGCCGCCGGGAAGGGAGTCGTCAGCAGTGCTGATCCGGACAGGGGACATGCCACGGCTACGAGTAGAGCGCTCGCCGCGCTGAGCCCGGCGCGTCCCGTTTCCGGCTGGTGGCGGGGTTCCAGCCCAAGGCGGGCCAGGGCTATGGACTCCATGAGGATCCACATACTGGCCAGGGTGAGGAGGTTGTCTGCGAAGAGCACCAGAGTGCTCGCCGCGATCAGAGCAAGGTCAATAGCGCGATAATAGGGGGTCAGGTAGTCACCCTCATCCCAGGCCAACAGGGTGCCTACCAGTGCGAGCACGAGGATGATGAGATTGCCTCCCCATCGCCATGCAGTTGATCGCCAGACGAGCCCGCCGTTCATGTCGAACAGCACGGAGACCCACGGACGTCCGACAGCAATGGCGGCGTGGGATGTCTGTAGCGTGGTCTGCACAAGGAGGGCGATGACGAGGGTGGATAGGGCGATTACGGGAGCCCAACCTCTCCGGAGGTACGCGTGCAAGAGGATGAGGACGATTGAACCCATCCCGAGCACAAGAGCTGGCCCTAACGGCTGAATTAGCCAGGACAATCCTTCCTCCGGCCAATGGGTTGGCTGGGTACCAGGGTGATTGGAGATGCTGGTCCCGTTGGGGACGAGGGCGAGGCTGCAGCGAAACCTTATTGTTGCCCCTCCATCGGCTGCGAATTCTACCATACCCGCGAGGGCACAGCAAGCCGTGGTCGCCAGGGGGTGCATTTCAAATCGATGGTGGGGAGGCGGACACCGATACTTGCACTCCGGGCATCACTCCAGCTCATATCGTCGCGTCGGCTTCATCCGCTCCCGTGACCGGCTGCACTCCGCCGCTCGCCCCCCACAGTACACTAGGAGAATTCTGAACAGTCCCCATGAGCGGTGCGTCGCGTACTGCAAGTTTCCCATATCGGGGCAGCTGATGTTAGAATATCTCAATGAAATTACCTTGTATGGGGGGAAAATGGCCACAAGGGACATCGTGCAGCTCAAGCGGGCAGCAGCGGAACGCGCTGTGGAGTTCGTGGAATCGGGGATGATCGTCGGGTTGGGGCACGGTACTACAGCCATCTTCGCCGTGCGGCGCATTGCCCAACTGTTGCGGGATGGCCAGCTGAGTGATGTTCTGGGTATCCCTTGTTCCCGCCAGGTCGAGGCTGAGGCTCGAGAGTTGGGTATCCCGTTGACAACGTTAGACGAGCATCCGGCCATCGACATTACCATCGACGGTGCAGACGAGGTGGATCCTGTATTGAATCTGATCAAAGGAGGGGGAGGGGCTTTACTGCGAGAGAAGATCGTGGCTCAGGCAAGCCATAGAGAGATCATCGTCGTGGATGAGCGCAAGCTGACCCCCCGCCTGGGCATGCACCATCCAGTGCCAGTGGAGGTCGCCCCCTTTGGATGGCGTACACAGGTCAGTTACCTGGAAACGCTGGGAGCGCGAGTGACCGTACGCCAGACCGCCGACGGGGCCCCGTTCACGACCGACCAGGGCAACCTGATCCTGGATTGTGAGTTTGGCCCCATCGAGCAGCCTGCGGAGCTGGCACGACGGCTGAGCGAACGTGCGGGAGTTATGGAGCACGGGTTATTCCTTGGCTTAGCAACAGATGTGATCGTCGCCAAACACGATGGGATGCTTCACCTAAAGCGATGTCCCAACTGCCCCACCCTACACAATGGATCGTCACCAAGGCATTTGGAGGAAGGATGAGATTTCGCGAGTATGAGCCGCAAAAGGACAGGAAAGCCGCACATCGGATCTGGATGGAAATCGGCTGGCTGGAGAAGGGGAAGGAGGAAATCCATGATCTCTTCGTCGGAGCGGGTCGGGCACTCGTCGCCGATATTGAGGGTGAACCCGAGTGCATGGTTACAACGGTGCCTGGGACCATGCGCTACCTGCAGAGCGATCTTCTCATCTCGGTCGTGACATCGGTTACGACCAGCCGGGTCGCGCGAAAGCGTGGGCTAGCGAAGCGACTGGCCGCGCGTGCGATAGCCGTCGACGCGGCTGGGGGGGCATTGGTCTCTGGCTTGAGTATGTTTGAACAGGGGTTTTACGACTTGCTCGGCTTTGGTACGGGAGTGTACGAGCACCAGGTCTCTTTCGATCCAGCCTTGCTCAACGTGGATGTACGGCCACGGCTGCCCCGCCGCCTCACACTTGACGACTGGGCAATGATCCACGCCAGTCGATTGGCCCGGCATCGCGGACATGGGGCGTGCAACTTGACCCCGCCGGAACTCACCCGAGCGGAGATGCAGTGGACGGCCAATGGCTTCGGCCTGGGGTACTGTGATGGCCCCAACGGGGAACTGACGCACCATTTCTGGTGTCATGTGAAGGATGTGGAGCACGGGCCATACCAGATCAGCTGGATGGCCTACCAAACTCCAGAGCAGTTCCTGGAGCTGATGGGGCTGTTAAAAAGCCTGGGAGATCAAGTGTGGTTGGTCAAGATGCAGGAGCCGCACGGCATTCAGCTCCAGAGTTTACTCAGCCAGCCGTTCAAGCGAGACCAAGTGAGTCGAGATTCGAAGTTTGAGAGTGGAATCCGGGCATCCGCCTACTGGCAGATGCGCATCTGCAACCTACCGGGATGCTTGGAGCACACCCATTTGATGGGGCCGACGGTGCGATTCAATTTGCGTCTATCGGATCCAATCGAGCGTTTCCTAGATGATGACGCACCGTGGCATGGAGTTGCAGGGGAGTATGTGGTTACGCTGGGACCCGAATCCGGGGCGAGACGCGGCCAGGACGACACGCTTCCCACCTTGACGGCCTCGGTAGGTGCATTCACCCGACTATGGCTCGGTGTATGTCCAGCAACAGGGTTGGCCATAACGGACGATCTTAGAGGACCACATGAGCTCTTAGAGGAATTGGATCGTGTGTTGTGTCTTCCCACGCCAGGCCCGGATTGGGGGTTTTAAGTTGCGTTTCCACCAGGACGAACGTCCATGAAGTGCCCCAGTGCTCATCAGGCGCTGGGGCACCTGGGGAATGATGGGAGTTGTGACACCCGGCCGCCGCAACAGCCGGTTGAGCGCGGTCTGTGCTGGTGTCTTCCCTGTCTCCTGAGATAAGGCCAGCAACTCATCTACGCAATGGGCTCCAGGGAATGACGCCCACCCCCTCATTTATACACACGGGGATCAGCTCCCACTCCGTGGAGCGGTCGAGCAGGTTGTAAAGCGGCTGGAGGCACCGGATAGGCTCCCACCCCATTTGCTTGCTGAGATCAATGGCCTTCTGTAGTTGCCAGCCACTGAAGTTGCTGACGCCGATGTAGCGCACCTTGCCGCTACGCACTAACTCATTCATCGTGCTCAATGTCTCTTCTAGCGGAGTCTTCTCGTCCCAGAGATGTAGCTGGTAGAGATCGATATAATCTGTGCCCAGACGGCGCAAGCTGCCCTCGACTGCTGATAGGATATGCTTCCTGCTGAGCCCTACATCATTACATCATTTAGGCCCTTGCCTGTCGAGAACCGGACCTTCGTGGCAATGATGAAATCGTCCCGGCGCTTGCCCTTAAGCCATCGTCCGATGATCTCCTCCGACGCGCCTTGTGAGTAGACATCCGCCGTGTCGATAAAGTTACCACCGGCCTCTACGAAGTGGTCTAGCATCCGGTGACTGGTCGCTTCGTCCGCCTCATGGCCGAAAGTCATAGCACCCAGGCACAATTCGCTGACCTTTAGTCCTGTTCTTCCGAGATACCGATATTGCATACGCCCCCCAAACTCACGTGATAGATTAGTATGGTTCCGTTAGACGATAGTCTCCCTCAATCATGTTGACCGAGAGGTGCATCGCACCTGCTTTGTCCGCCAGCACAAATAGGGGAGACCACCCGTTAGACTGGCATTGACAATCTTGTTGCTAATATACCATAATCCGGCTATCAGATGGGCACTCTGGAATACAATTCAGCTTAATATGGAGTATGCCGAAAGGAGGCCTTTATGAGGCTCTCATACAAGCGTTACTTAGATCAGATCCTCGGCGGTTGGATCGGCAAATCCGCAGGAGGCGCCATCGGCGCCCGATTCGAGGGGTACAAAGGCTGGATCGAGATCAATCCAAATGAGATGTTCCCCGATGAGATGCCTCCCAACGACGACCTGGACCTGCAAGTCCTATGGCTGAAGGTGCTGGAGGAGAAAGGAGCCGCGCTGACGGCTGATGACCTGGCCGCCGCATGGCTAGAGGGAAGTTGGTACCCCTTCAACGAATATGGCATCTTCCGCCGCAACTGGCGGCTGGGCATCCATCCCCCCATGTCCGGCCGGTTCACCAATCAGTTCTGGGAGACAGGCATGGGCTGTCCTATCCGGGCCGAGATATGGGGATACGTCTTCCCCGGAGCGCCCGACCTGGCTGCTCGCTACGCGGCCATGGACGGCTCTCTGGATCATACCGAGCAGTCGATCGGAGCCGAGATGATGTTCGCCGCCATGGCATCCATGGCCTTCTTCGTGCCCGATGTACGTCGTTTGGCCT
>JAGHDS010000045.1 GCA_021159845.1 Anaerolineae bacterium | reverse complement strand
TGGCTGCTGGTTTGCTCCTCGTGGAGGAGGCCGGAGGCAAGGCAACAGACATGGCTGGCGAACCTAGCGCCCTCGAGAAACCAGATTGGCTCGTAAGCAACGGACGGCTACATGAGGCAGTGCTAACCTACAGTCCCCGGGTGCCCACCTCTACGTAGAGAGTACCCAAGCCAGCCATACACCCGACGGGCGCCCTATCTTCCTCCAGTCAAACATCAATGGCCTTGTAACGATACCTTGTCCTTGGGCAAGTACGGCCACTTGATGAAGACTAGTTTCAGATCGCCTTTGCCGACGTTGCGGACGGCGTGGCTCTCCTTGGGCTCTAGCCGCAGCGCCGTGCCGGCCCCGACGATGATCTCCTCGTCATTGACCGAAAAAGCCGCCTGGCCCTGCACGACGTAGAAGGTCTCTTCCACCTGTTCGTGGTAGTGGCCTGCCAGATCCTCGCCTGGCTTGAGCAAGATAACGCCCCAATCCAGATTGGGACCACGCATCAGATACTTGACCCCACTATCGCCGCCACGGTACGGTAGGTCTGCCTCGTTCACACGCTGCACGGGTACCTCCTACAGGGCACTCTCCAGTATGCGACGCACGTCATGGGCATGGAGCGGGCGCGGATTGTGCTTGAGCGAACCCGAAGGCAACGAAGCCTGGACGATGTCATCCAGGTCCTCATCCCGAACGCCCAAAGGCCCTAGCTGTTCAGGGATCCCGATGGCATGTAACAGGCCTCGGACGTGCTCCACCGCAGCTCGCCGTAGCTCTTTGTCAGACATACCTGGTGTAGCAACTCCCAATAGCTGGGCAACGCGGGCGTACTTGGGCGTTTCCGGAGCGTTGTAGTCCATAGTATAAGGAAGCAATAAACCACATACCACGCCATGAGCTAGATCGTACCTGACACCTAGGGGATGCGCCATCCCATGCACCGCGCCCAGCCGCGCATTGGACATCGCCATGCCAGCCAACAGGCTACCATAGGCCATATCCTCACGCGCGTCGATATCATCCCCCGAAACGTAGGTCCGATGCAGGGATCTTCCAATCAGCGCGATAGCCCTCTCCGCCAGGCCATCGGTGAGAGGCGTCGCGCCGATGGACGTATAGGCTTCGATCGCCTGGCAAAGCGCATCGCTACCCGAACTGGCGGTCACGCCAGGCGGCATATCGAGGCTGAGTTCAGGATCGACCACGGCCCATCGTGGAAACCACTGATCGTCACGAATTGAATGCTTGACTCTGGAATCGCGATCGATCAGGACGGCATTCTTGGTGACCTCGGCTCCCGTGCCCGCTGTCGTCGGAATGGTCACCAACGGCAGCGAGGGACCATCGATAGCTCGTCCTGAAAAGTACTCACCTGGCGCTCCCTCAAGGTGGGCTAGACCGGCCACCGCTTTGGCCAAGTCCATGGCGCTCCCGCCTCCCAGGCCCACAATGACATCACAGTTGCCATCGCGAGCGAACTTGAGTGCCTCCGCCACCATAGCTAGATCTGGCTCGCGTCCAGCCCGAACGTACAGCCCAAGTCCGACGTCGTGCCCTTGCGCGAGCGAACGTGCGCGATTGACTAGGCCGGAGCGCACTGCATGCTGCCCACAAACCAAAAGGCCGCGTCGTCCGCAGGATGCCAGAATCGTTCCCAGGCTCTCAAAGGCACCTTTCCCCGTACGAATGCGCGTCGGTAGGTAGAATGTATCCGACCTCACCGCACCTCCTCTGAGCGCAGCTCTGGCCCCACGGACAAGCTGTCGTCCCCAAACGAGACCTCGTCACCAGCGACCTCCGACTCGCCGTACACGCCAAGATCCACCGACGGCGCCCTGTACTCCAGGAAACGAGCCATGACCCGTGCACGCTCGCCCACCAACGCCACCGTATCGGCACCCACATCCTCAAAGAATCTGAGGTGGATGCTCTCCTGATGTGGCCTGGTCCACCAACCGCCGATGACGATGCCATCACGCCAGATGGTACCAATCGCCTCTCCAGCACGATCCAAAACGCGATCACGATCGGCACGATCCAGGAGACGCGTTGTGTCACCATATGCGGCGAGATAACTATCATGCGGTGGTAGAAGGGCCAGGTTCTCTGACTCTAGGCGCATGTCTCCCATCTCTTCAAGTTGCTGGCGGCACATCACATAGTCACCAGGACATCCCCGTATCTCCAGATGCCACAGCCTATCCTGTAGCCCCAGGAGGAGCCGCGCCATCTGGCTGCGTGGGATGCTGCCAAACCAGAACACGATATCCCCGAGCGTGACGGGACCATAGGCCTGTACATAAGCCAACACGGCTCGTTCGGCAGCCACCTCCCACGAAAGACACGCGACATCGAGGTGAGGCAACCATGATGAGGTAGCCGCGTACCGATATTGCTCGCTGCGCCAACCACCCTTGCTGCCCGCGCGAACGACCAATCCACGCGCCTCCATCGCTGGGATCAGCCGGTAGCCCAAGCGCAGATCGTCGTCGCTCTGGTGCGGATCACCACACGCAGGCGCCAGGAACTCGTCCAACTCGCGGATGGTCAAGGGACCACGGGTGCTGAGGATCTCGAGGACGCGCTGTTCTAACATCTCGCAAGCCGCGGAGCCATTGGTGATATCGCTCTTAAGGAGCTCACCAATCTCCGCGTTAACTACCGACAATCCATTGCGGAACTCGCTCTGTACCAGCCGGTGGTACACTGCAAGATCCGCTACCGGCACCAGAAAGAGCTTTCCGCGCATCCCTCGCATAGTCGCGATGCTGCGCTGATCGAGGATGGCGCTATCTAGCTGCCGACGCCGAAACCCGGCGATCCGAGCCCACAAAGAGAGATAGGCACTCGTTGTCGGAATAGCCCGAATTGGCCCGACCTCTTTGATAACCCGCGTTAGATCCTTGGTCCTAGCGGGGGAAGCCAGGTATTGCTTCTGAAAGCGATAGCGGTTGACCCTGTCCCTCCCAAAACGGAACAGCATAGCCCTCCATGACTACGTCTCGTACTACTATTCGCTTCCCTCTGATTATACCATAGTCTGGACCGCACCCCCTCAGTGACTAGGCGAACCTCAGCCACATTGTGCTGTCGTCACCGGCATGGTATTCCCCATAGGTCTGTGCATCCGTCATCCGGCACCAGAGGGAGTAGCGGTGGCAAATCCTCCACCGCTTTGCCCCACGGCAGCGCTTGAACGTGACCCGACCTCTCCCACATGGACGAGGATCATTACGATATGGCGGCTCTGGCCGCGGGTCCCCTGCTCAGGCCACAGC
>JAGHDS010000301.1 GCA_021159845.1 Anaerolineae bacterium | reverse complement strand
TTCATCGGCATGAGCATCAACAACGACGTGCTCGCTATGGCAACCGCGGCCGGTACCTACGGCGCGTTGGTCACCTTGACACGCCGTGGAGCGGACGCCCGCTCCGTAGCTCTGCTGGCCATGATGACGGCTCTCTGCCTGGCGAGCAAGCGCACGACGTTATTCCTCCTACCGACAGCCCTCATTGCCGTCCCCATCGCCAGACGGGGTATTCCCATCCCGCGGTGGGCGCGCTATGCGGTCTGGCTTGGCGGCATCGTCGCGATCGGGCTTGTGTGCGTCGCTCTCCTCTGGCGAGGTGAGGCTGCTGACGCGTGGCGCATGGTCCGGAGCGATGGCATAATCCGACCCGCACCTCGCAGCCGCCTGTCTCATAGCGGCCGATATGCCTTGCGCATGGTGGATCCCAGCGATGACTATCGGGTGGAGATCTCCCAGCCTGTGTTGGATATCCCTTCTGCGGTGTGGGCGGGGCGCACTGTCCGGCTTCGAGCGTGGCTGCGCGCGGATGGTGCCCCGACGCTGGCATGTGTTCGCGTCGCCGACGATCGCTCGGAATCCGTCCGATGCGTGAGGATTGGAGAACGATGGCAGGCTGTGGAGGTCCAGCATGACGTCTCCCCGGAGGCTCATCGTCTCCGCGGTGCCGTGGGGATCGGCTACCCCAATGCCCCGGCCGGCCGCGGCGCGCTGCTTATCGACGATGTCTCGCTGCAGCCAGCAGATGATCCCAATGCGGAGTGGCTGCGCAATAGCGGGGCAGAGCGCGGCCGACGCGTGCTGCAACCAGCGATCGATGCGCTCAAGCGTCTGCTCAAACCATCCATCGGGTGGTCGAGCAAGCTACTTGATCCAGCAACATATAATCGGGCTTCCATACGCCGCTATCTATGGTACACGGCCTTGCTCTTCCCCGGCTTCTGGGGCAATTTCGGCTGGCTCCAGGTCCCCATGACGCTCCCCTGTTACATCGCCCTGGCGATAATCTGCGGGATCGCGCTCGTTGGGCTGGCGCGATTCGCCTATCGTGTGCATTGCGGAACCTGGCGTCCTCCGCTGGCGGAGGCCCAGCGGCGCGCATTGGCCATCATGGCGGTCAGCCTGGGGTTGGCCCTGGCGCAGACGTTGCTGCCCATGCTGGGGCGGGACTGGCAGCCGCAAGGGCGATATCTGTTTCCCGCGCTGTTCCCCATCGCTACTGGGCTCCTGTTGGGGCTAGGCGCGTGGGTGCCGGCGTCGCGCCGGAGATGGGTGCTCTACGGATGGATCGCCGGGCTGCTTCTATTGGACATGATCGCGTTGGTCAAAACCATCTGGCCCGCATATAATTCGCTTACATAGTTTTGCAACTCATTCGCAACATCGGCGGGGTGATCCGCGTGGACAACGCTCGGCGGGTGGTCAAGAACACATTGGCGCTGTCTACTAACTCGGCTGCGCGCCTGCTGCTGGCTATGGCGCTGCAGGTAGCTATCGCGCGCCGGCTGGGGGCAAGCGGGCTGGGTAAGTACGCCGTCACGCTGGCTTTTGTCGCCATCTTCCAGATCGTATCCGACCTGGGTCTGCCCCGACTGGTCATCCGCGAGGTCGCCCGGCGCACGGAGCGCGCATCGCAGTATTTCTATGGCGCGCTCACGGCTCAGCTCATTGGTGCCACACTGGCCTACGCGGCGCTCTTGACCATCACTCGGCTCTTCAATTACGCCCCGGATACCCTGCAGGCGCTGATGTTGGGCGGCGCGAGCCTGTTCCCTTATGCCTGCACCTCCGCGTCGAACGCCATCTTTCAGGCACACGAGCGTATGGAGTTGACAGCCATCGCCGAGGTTGCGGGCCTGCTCGTTCAGCTCGCGGCCGCGCTCGCGCTGCTGTGGCTGGGGTATGGCGTTGTCGCTTTGGCCGGTACCATCGTATTGGGCCGGGTCGTCGCGGCCGTCCTGGCACTGTGGATGGTCGGGCGACTGGGGGTGCTGCGGCGTCCACGCATCGACCTTGGCTTCTCGTGGCACCTGGTGCGATCGGCCCTGGAGTTTTATGCGCTGGCGCTCTCGGTTGTTGTGTACTCTCGCATGAACATCGTTATCATCTCCCAGCTTCTGGGCGAAGAGGCGGCTGGGATCTACAACGCTGCCTACCTGGTTGTGCGCGCCTTCGCGTTGGCGATCACAGGCTACAGCGACGCGCTCTACCCCGCCTTGTCCCGTCTATATGCCGCGGCCGACGACCGCGGTCGGTTCATCGGGGCGGGGCAGCGATCGCTGCGCTACGGGTTGCTCCTGGCCTTGCCTACGGCGATGGGCGTGGCCCTGCTGGCTCCCAAGCTCATCGCGTGGGTCTACCGTCACGGCCAATACGAGCGCTCGGTTATTCTGCTAACCATCGTGATCTGGGAGATCGTCCCGTTCTTCATGAACGCTGTGCTCTCGCGCATACTCATCGCCAGCAACTTGCAGCGGCTATCCGTCCGGGTGGCGATAGGGAAGTTGGCCCTCTCGCTGATCTATTACCTGGCGTTGACGCCGACCTGGGGGCTTCCCGGAGCGGCCGTGGCGACGGTCCTCTCGACGGCGACCGGGTCGGTACTGAACTGGCGATATGTAACCCGATATGCGGCGCCGCTCGACCTGAAGGCCCTGGCCTTCAAACCCGCGCTGGCCGCGGCCGCGATGGGACTGGGATTTCTCGTGCGTCTCCAATGGGGGCCGATCGTCGCCGTAGGGGTCGCGATCGGCATCTATGGAGGGGCATTACTGGCCCTCCGGGCCATATCGATGGAGGATTGGACCTTGTTACGTAATCTGGTCTGGCAGGAGGTGGCCCAATGAGCAAGTGGTCGCCTCGAGTATTGGTAATCGGTTGGGATGGCGCGGACTGGCGCATCCTGCGTCCGCTGATGAGGGCGGGATACATGCCTAATCTGACCGCGCTGGTGGAGCGCAGCGCCGTGGGTGATCTGCTTTCCACCCAGCCAGCCGTGACCGGCCCCGCCTGGAGCAGCTTCATGACGGGGAAATCACCAGCGCGCCACGGGCTGCTGAGCTGGCAGCGACCGTTGAACGCATCGCTGGAGCGGCCGTGGGTCAACGCCAGCGAGCTGCAGGGGCCC
>JAGHDS010000472.1 GCA_021159845.1 Anaerolineae bacterium | reverse complement strand
TCACGATGTCGCCGCGAGAGTACAGCGGCTGATCCCGAATCGGCTGACCTGCAGCCAGCCCGTGCTCGTAGGGGTAGAACGAGCAGAGCGGCGCCACCTGCACCCCAGCCCCCAGTCGGATAGACCCCACAAAGGCCGTAAAGTGACATCCCGGCTGAATATGCGTGTCATCCCCAAATACGACGGAGCCACCCTGCCCCGTCTCGATGATCGTATCCCGGTAAATATGCACCCGATCCCCTAACCGCACCGGACCGCCGCTCGGGTGCCGATATATGGTCACCCGGTCGTCAATGAAACAGTACTGCCCCAACGTGAACTCGGTACAGGCGATCTCCGCCCGGGGGGAAATAAACCCTCGCGCGTTCAGGCGGGAGAGGATGCGCCGCGCCTTGTATGGCGGCAGCGGCCAGGCAGCCAACCTGGCCGCCAGCCTGCCCCAACGTCCAAGTCCCGCCCGCGCCAACCAAAAATCGACCCAACGATGCTTAATCATTCCTCCCTCTCCACGTACCCATTCGCCCGGAACCATCCTACCGCCCGGACGAACGCCTCCTCTAAGTCTGACTGTAGCATTCCCAACTCACGAATCGCTCGCGTGGGATCGGCCGTCAGTGCGATGGGCATATGTCCTCGATTCACCGGCCGTCTCCGCAGGCGAGCCCAAAGACCTGGTTTAGGGGGACGCGGCGCGCGTTGGCCGCTCACCCGTGACATCAGCGCCAGATACGCAGCCTCGGTTAAGTTCCCTCGCGCGTGCCCCAAAATGTAATGCTGGCCGGCCCCTCCTCGCTCGGCCGCGGCGACCATCCCCTGTGCCACGTCGCCGACGGGGACAAAGTTGATCCCGCCCGCCGGGTATCGCAACCACCGCCCGCGCAGGAAAGCCAGCAGTCTGCGCCCCGTGGCGCTGGGAGCCACGTCCTCCGGCCCGACACACGCGGTGGGGTGCACGATCACCACGGACAGCCCGGCGTCGGCCATCGCCTGGGCGGCCAGCTCGCCAAAGTATTTGGAGCGTACGTAATGCGAGGCATCCCACAGGTTGAACGGCACAGACTCATCGGGAATCGCATTCCCCGATGGCCGGCCGATCGTGCCCACCGTGCTGGTGTGAACGACGCGCTGCACACCGGCGTCCCGAGCCGCCAGCAGGACGTTGAGCGTGCCGCGCACGTTGACCTGATACAGCAACGCCGCATCCTGAGGACGCGAGGAGTAAGCGGCCGCCACGTGAAAGACAACGTCGCAGCCATTCACCGCCGCGGCGACATCGCCGGGTCGCGTGAGATCACCGGGCATGATCTCCGCGCCCGCCTCCGCTAAGAAAGTCGCCGCCTGGGGACGGCGCGTCAGCACCCGCACCGACTCGCCGCGAGCGAGCAACAGACGCGCCAGATGACGCCCGATAAACCCCGTCGCCCCAGTCACCAAAGCCTTCATCTAAGCCAACTCCGTATGCGAGCTCGCCATCCCCCTCCGCGCGCCGAAGCCCCGCGCTGTAGCATGTTCCACCATTCCTCACGCACGCCCAGCCCCGGCGGCAGCCCCAGCCCCGGGTACCACGTAAACGGCTTGATATGCACGCGCGATGCACGGGGCAATTGCCGCAGGAAATCCGCCGTGAGGCGCACGCTGGTCCGTGTCTCACCGGGCAGACCGGTCATGACGAAAACCCGGCACACGATCCCCAAATCTGCGGCGGCCTGTGCTACCTCCCGCGCGTGTTGGATATAGCTCGCGGCCTCATCCGCATCCGCCACTCGCCCAAGCGCCACGAGCAACTCCGGATCGGCGCTCTCCACCCCAATCTTCACCGTTGCGCAGCCCGCCGCTCGCATCACCTCCAACAAGGCCCGGTCGAAGTGCTCCGGGCGCGACTCGCATTCCCACGGCAACAAGATGCCCGCCCGGCGGATACCCTCACACAGCGCCAACACACGGTCCCGATCGTGGGCGAACACCGGGTCGCGGAAGATGACACGCGGCGGCGCGAAGCGCTCCGCCAGCCAGCGGAGTTCCTCCACAACTCGGTCCACCGCCCGGGCCCGAAGACGATCGCCCATCCCCAACACGTAGGGGCAGTATCGACACTTGTCAGGGCACCCCCGGCTGCTGAACAGGGTCAGGAATCCGTATGCCCGCCAGGGCACTTGATCCCACGCGGGAAACGGCAGGGCATCCAGATCCATCACCCGGCCATGCTCATCATAGCCGGGGACGCCCAGCGCGCCAGGCGTGAGGCGCCCGCGCGCGCCGTCGAGCAGAGCCTGCACCGCTGCAGGAACAGCGAGGTCCGGCTCCCCCACCAACGCCGCGTGGGCCAGGCCATCGCTAAGCCAGAACGCGTCCACCGCGGCGGGCCCCACGACCAGAGAGCGCACACCCGGCCGGGCCTGCCGTAGCCGGCGCAGGAACTCGGCATCCGCGTCCCGCGTGGCATGGCTCACCTGGACGATCGCCACCGCCTCGGATGGCACCTGCGCCAACACATCGGGGAACCGCCAATCCGCGGCCACGGCGTCCACAAATGAGGACGGCATCCCCGCCCGATGCAGGGATGCCGCGATCACTGCCAACGTATGCGGCGGGTAGGAGAAGCCTCCAGAGGGAGACAAAGCCCCCATCCCGCCCGCGCCCTCACGCACAGCTCGGGCTTCCAGTGGGTCTGGTGGATTGATCAAGACGACATGAGCGTTCATGTCCGGGACACCAGCCATACACCCAGGCAGATGATGAACACACCCGCCCAGCGCGCCAGGCTGACCTCCTCACCCAACAACAGCCAGGATACCAGCACGATCGCCACGTATCCGAGGCTCAAAGCCGGATAGGCGTAGCTCAAGTCCACCCGGGAAAGCAGGATCAGCCACAGCACGGCACTGATCCCATAAGCCACCACGCCCAACAGGACGAACGGGGTAGTCAGCGCCCGGGCGAAGGAGGCGGGCAATGCAGCCAGGTCATTGCTGATAACGCCCACCTCGTTCATGCCGCGCTTCATCAAGAACTGACCAGCGACATTTAGGCCGACTGTGAACAGCAGGAGTACAGGTTCTCGCAACTTCGGTTTTCCTCCAGGCAGTTTATTGACCAGGCATTGGATAGCATTGAACCACGGAGAGCACAAAAAGGGTTCAATAAAGGGTCTCCCGAGGGTAAAGTTCCTCAAAGGCCATTCGACTCACTTGCCGCACCTCCAGGTGCGATCACCAGCGAACTCATCTGTGACCCAGTAAGCTATCCTAGCACTCGTCCTATGAATTCTCAAAGAGCAGCACTCTATGGGGTGGGCGAAGGCAGTGCCTTCGCCCACCCGAGGCGCGCCACGGACAGCGGAAAGTGAGGTTCAAGAGTCCCTAGCGTTCTTTGCGGTTCCTGTTTCATCATAGCGACAGAAGCGCTTGTCCAAAATTCAGCTTTCCAGATCGTCACCTCAACACCATGGGCATATAGGTCATGCGACACCCCTTGACCGTGATGGTTCGCGTGTCCGAAGCGGTGACATTCCCAGCGCTGTCGAGGGCCTTCACATAGTAGTCGATGGAGCCAGGGAAGAAAGCGGCCAATGTTGCTTTGTAGGTGTTGCCACTCTCCAACGACATAGGGATCCGATACCAGTGAAAAAAGTCCAGAGACGTACGGTAGTAAAGCGCGACATCGTCCAACCGAGCGTCGGTCACGTCCGCCCGCACGACGCTGCTAATCGGGCTCAGGGGACACCCGAAACGAAAGATCTCATCATGGCTGGCCTGGACATGTTCCACCACAGGCGGGATGACGTCCAGGCGGGTGACAAACGCGTCGACATATCCGTTCAGGCTCGTATCGTAAGCGCCCGCCGTCGTAGGAAAGTCCGAACCATCGGTAGCCCCGGTTACGTAGATATCGTTCTGACTACCGGCAGCAACGGCAAGTCCTGAGTCGCCGAGCGAGCCGTTCGCATGGGCGCCCAGATAGGTAGCATAAGCGATTTTGGCCGCATTGGGCAAGATCCTCACGACGAACGCGTCGCGAAGGCCATTGTAGGTCTCATCCAACGCGCCCGATGTCACCGGGAAGTCCGCGGACCGGGTACCTCCGACGACATCCATGAACAGACTCCCATCCACAGCGATCCCGTAGCCCCAATCTGAATTAGAACCACCCAGATAGCTCGACCAGAACAGGGTGTTACCCTGGGCATTCAGGACGGTAACAAACGCGTCATCATCTCCCTGGTAAATCTGAAGAGGGTACAACCGGGGGAAATCGTTAGAGTTCGTCCCTCCCACTACATACGCCCTTCCAAGCGCCACCGCTACATCCAGGCCCGTATCGCGCCCCGATCCACCCAGGTAGGTGGCGTAGCTAAGGCCCGTTCCCGAGGGGCTTAACTTGGCGACGAACACATCGCCATTGCCATGATACGTCGAGTCGAATGCGTGCTCTGTTTGCAGATCTGTCGAATACGTGATTCCGACGATATAAGCGTATCCCGCTTGGTCAATGGCGATCCCATTCCCCTCCTCAAGCTCGGTGCCCCCAAAGTACGTGCTATAAGACAAACCACTTCCCTGCGGGTTCAATTTCAGCACAAACGCATCGCGCTTTGACTCCGTGCGATCCAATGCGCCGGCTGTGACGGGGAAATCCGCGGAGTCTGTGGATCCAACGACGAAGGCATCCCCAGAGGCGTCCACGGCGATGTCGTTCCCCCAATCGTTGTCATCCCCACCCAGGAAGGTCCCATAGAAGAGAGCGTCTCCCTGAGCGCCAAGCTTCACCACGAAGGCGTCCCTATGCCCATGATAACTGCGGCTGAACGCGTGGTCCGTGGTGGGAAAGTCATCGGACCAGGTCTCGCCGGTGACATAGGCCCGCCCATACGCATCCACAGCAATCCCATAGCCCCGATCGTATTCTCTTCCCCCCAGGAAGGTGGCATACAGAAGGGCATCGCCACGCCCGCCGAGCTTGGCCACGAAAGCGTCTACCTCACCCTGGTAAGCGTGGATAAACGCGCCCGGCGTGGTAGGGAACCCGGTGGAGACCGTGTGCCCGGTCACATACGCGCGGCCAGCATCATCGACGGCGATGGCCTCGCCAGAATCATATTTGGAGCTGCCAAGGAAAGTGCTGTAGACCAAGCCCGGGCCCAGATCCTCATCTGGTTCCTGAACGACGCGGCCCGAGGTGAACGGTGAACGGATTTCATCCCCAATAACCTGGCGAAGATGATACGAATCATGACGCCGGCCAGCACAATCAAGGTCAGCGTCCCGTAACCTTTCGGATCGCGGATTCGGCCCATGCTTACCTGTACCTCATCCCCGCACAGGCCCACGCCCTACCCGGCTTACACGGTCATGCCACGACACCCAAGTGAGCCACCAGCCCTATCAGTCCGCGGTGGTAACCTCTGAAGGCTCAGAAGGAACTGCCCCTTCCGGTCGAGTTGTGATCTGATAGATCATCACTCGTCTCATCGGGCCCTGAAGTGTAACCAGATGTTTCAGCTCCGGCGGCGCCTGGTTCGGATCCAACAGGAAGCGGAGCTGTGGCCGCAGTTTGGTGATCTCCCAATCGCTCACGACCAGGTACCTGGCGCCGTGCGAGCGAGCATAGGCCAGGACCTGAGGCCAGGTCGCGTTGGGGAACGCGACCAATGGCCGATCCGCATACAATGCAACCTCAGGATTTCGCGACATGATGGGCACACCCGGGGG
>JAGHDS010000488.1 GCA_021159845.1 Anaerolineae bacterium | reverse complement strand
GCCCCGGGTGTTCAGTCGCCTAGTTTCCGACATCGTGCGCTCTTCAGACGAAGGCCCCCGGGCCAGACCGCGTCCCCTCAGGTTTGCACAAAGACGCCCCCCTGCGCCGCGTGAAGCCCAGAACGGGGCCCCAACGGAGGAACCCATGCGCGTGTTGATCCTATCGGATATCCATGCTAACCTGGCCGCCCTGGAGGCGGTCCTGGAGGACGCCGAGCAGTTCGACTATGAAGAGGTGTGGTGTCTTGGCGATGTCGTCGGCTACGGCCCCAACCCGAACGAGTGCATCGAGCAGCTACGACGCCTCCCGACCCGGCTGGTGTGCGTCGCAGGGAACCACGACTGGGCAGTCCTCGGCCGCCTGGATATCGCGGATTTCAACCTGGAGGCTCGCCAGGCGGTCGAATGGACACGGAGACAGTTGAGGGCCGATCATCGCGCGTGGCTAGAAGAGCTACCCGATTACCCCTTGATCCGCGGCCGCTTTACGATCACCCACGGCAGCCCCCGACACCCCATATGGGAGTACATCCTGACCCCGAGTGTCGCGCATAGCAATTTTGAGTACTTTGATACGCCCTACTGTTTGGTGGGACACACGCACGTTCCTGTCATTTACCAGCTCGTCCAGGACGAGTCCGACAAGCGTGAACACTGCCGTGCGCTGGTTCCAACGCAGGAGCATCCTATTGCTCTGGCAGGTCCTCATCGGCTTATCTTGAATCCGGGCAGCGTGGGGCAGCCGCGAGACAGCGATCCTCGGGCCGCCTACGCGCTGTTGGATCTGAAAGAAGAGTTGTGGATCCATCGCCGGGTGGCCTATCCCATCGAGCTTACGCAGGCCAGAATGCGGGAGGCCGGGCTTCCCGAGCGGCTGATCCTGCGGCTTTCCTATGGATGGTAGGAACCGTGTCCACTCGGACATCGTCTAATGAGATGACGGAGGTTTCACCCCGGAAAAAACTGGAGGGAGGGCCGATGAGGAAGGTAATCGTCGCACTCGTGTTAACGGGGCTCGTTCTGGTAGCTTGTTCTGCTCCAAGGGCGCCAGCACCGTTTGAGGAGAGCGCGGCCTCAAAAGCAGCGCAAGCTCCGGTTGCTCCGGCCCGCGAGATCGCGCAGGCGAATGCGGGACCGACAGCGTCCGATGCGGATTTAGGTCCCTCGCCGCGCATGATCGTGCGGCACGTGGACCTGAGCCTGGTTGTCCAGGACACGATGGCCGCCATGAGCGCCATCGAGCAGGCCGCGCAGGCAGCGGGCGGGTATATCACTGAGTCTAATGCTTACCGGGTCAACGAGCAGATGCGGGCCAGCCTGACCCTTCGCGTGCCGGCGGACAAGCTCGACCAGGTCCTGCAACGGCTCCGAGACATGGCCGTGCGCGTCGACAGTGAGCGCATGAGCACCGAGGACGTCACAGAGGAGTATGTGGACATCGAGAGCCGGCTGCGGAATCTGGAGGCGACCGAGCAAGAATTGCGCGCCCTGCTCAAGGAGGTCCGCGAGCGCCCCAATGCCACGGCGGAAGATATCCTGGATGTGCATAAACGGCTCACCGAGGTACGTGGGGAGATCGAGCGGCTGAAAGGGCGTCAGCAGTATCTGGCCAACCAGGTCAAGCTGGCCACCATCACCGTGCAACTCGTTCCAGATGAACTCGCCCGTCCTATTGTCGAGCCTGGTTGGCGGCCGTCACGCACGTTGCATAGCGCCTTCCGAGCTCTGGTGAACGCGCTAAAGCGTCTGGCTGATATAGCCATCTGGCTTGTGGTCTTCGTGCTTCCTATCCTTGTTCTGATAGTGATCCCCTTTGCGGTGCTGTTCTTCATTGTTCGCTGGCTCTGGCACCGGCGGCGTGCCGCAGGAGGGTGACCTGTTCAACCGCTGGCCGATGGTGGTTCATGTAGTTGTCGATACGCGTCGAACCAGGCAGCCATCTCCGCTGCCCGGCCGGCTTGCTCGCGGGCGGCCTGTTCAGCGCGGAAGGCTTCCACGCGGCGCGATATCTCCTCCTGGACCCGGCGGGGCTGCGAGACGTACACGAAGTTAAATGCCCCCGTCTCCGCGGCGGTCTGGATGGTGACATTGCCATAGCGCAGGATGTAGGCGAGGGGATTGGGGATATCAGAGGTCACGTTCTGGATCATGTCCAGCGTGGCCTCACGTCTACTCTCGGAGAAGAACAGAGGCCGCCTCTCAATATCAATGATGCGGTCCCGGGTGACGATGTAGAGGTCGTTGCGCCAGTCGTCATATTCCCAAAGCAACCAGGCCAACCCGATCAGCCCCAGAAGCAGAAGCACGAAGACGATGGACGTCCCTGCCTCATATTGCCCCTGTAGGGTTGGCCAGAGCCGCCCCGCCAGCCAGCCCATGATGAGCACGATGGTCAGGAGGATAGCGGGTTTCGCCACGCGCATGAGCAGGTTCACCGGATGTTTGCGCCATGTGATCTGATCTCCCTCCTCCTGCCAGGTGGAGAACAGAGAAAAGCGCCGACTCCGGCGACGGGGCTGGTTTCCTGCTTGGGAAGGCTCTGACTTTATCTCATCGCCTTGGATAGCAGAGCGGGGCGTTGCGGGTAATAGCCTTGCCCCCAGGCGGCCCTCGAGTTCACGGCGGATGCGTTCCCGGCTGACAGCTGCGGCACCCGCTCGCGCCCGGCTGATTTGATCCGATATGACCTGGCGAACGGCCACCGGATTGGCCGCGTGGTGGAACTCAATGCTGCCTATGGTTGCCGCCGTCTGAATGACCAGGTGGCCATACCCGATCAGGTTCCCCAACAGGTCTCGTCGGATGTTGATGTCCTGCACCTTTGTCAATGGCGCTTCGTCCCTGTTTTCCGAGATCAGCAGAACCCGTTCCTGATGGATGATGCGGGTTGTGGTGAGGATCAGCCAGTCGTTAGCCCAATCGACGACGACCCACAACATGTAGGAGGCTGCTAGCAGGGAAGATAGTGCGGCGAGGATGGCTTCCGTTTTCCCTCCCAGCGAGATCTCCGCTCCCAACAGGAACAATAGCGCGAGGAGCACGATGACGGAGAGCGCGATCCGGGATAACAATACCCACCAGTGACGTCGTACTCGGAAGAGCACGGGCTCTTCCTCGGACCGGGGGGAAAGGGATCGCCTCGTTCGTGTCTGCGCCTCGAGCTTGTGTAAGGTCTCGGGACGTAGCCCCTCTCGCAACCTTGACCATGCCTCACGATGTGTCCTCAGGAAGCGAACGAGGTCGTCATGGTGAAGCACCAGCCAGTCTGTGGATGTTACGGACTCCACAGTGGCGTCTCGGGGCTCCTGCAGGATGAGTGATGTCTCCCCGAAATAGGCCCCCGCTTCCAGATAGTTGCGCAGGTATTCCCGTCCCTGTGGATCTACGGCACGCACGACCGCTATCCCGCGATTGAGGATGTAGAAGGCGTCGCCAGGCTCGCCCTGTTGCGTGACTGTTGTGCGCGCCGGGTGGTATTCCCAACACACATATCCGGCCAGGGCAGCCAACTCCGCCCACTGAAGATGGGCGAAGGGCTTGGCCGCCTGCATACGCTGGATGACGTCGGGTGGGCTCTTGAGCATCTTAGCCACGCCTGGATAGGTCGTGAGCAGCCACTCGAGGTCGGCCGGGTCCAAGCAGTACACAACAACCCGGGTCACAGCCCGGGCGATAGCTGTCCGGCGTGTTCCCAATTCATCATGGGCTCCGAAATAGTGTCCGGCCGTCAGCACAACGTGGCGTGCCCCACCCGTATGAGCGATCACCTGACCGTAATCAATCAGCCCCAGAGCGATCAGGGTGCTATCCGGGTGATCAGGGGAAGGATGGGTTGGCTCGGAGTCGCCGATGGGCTCGGAAGGGGGGACATCGGGCTCGGCTACGACGGCAGGTGTGCGATGTCGCGAGGTGTCGATGATCGTCTCTCCCGGCTGAAACTCGCGCGGTACGAACAGGTCGACCATCCATCGCAGCTGGTCATCGGAGAGGCTACCCAGCAACGGCATGGCGCGTAGCCGACGCGCCATAGGTAACCGTAATAGTCGGTCTCGCAGCTCGGGGTACCGGGCTTGCAGGCGAATGAGCTCCCCTGCGGGTAGACGGAGGGTAAAGCTGACCGTTTGAGCGCTGGCTGAGGAGAGCCGAATGCCTCCCTCTAGAATACCGCGAAATCCCAGCACATCTCCCGTGCGCGCGGTGCGTCGAAAGACAACACGATCATCCTCCACCCGTTGCTCGATGATCTCACCGCTTAGCACGATGAAGACGGCCATTCCGTCTTCGTCTTGTCGCCCCTGCTGGAACAGAGTCTTCCCGAGTGCGACCGGCCGCACCTCGGAGACACGAACAATCTCTTGTAGTAGCTCGTCCGGCAGGCCATGCAGAATGCGCGATTCTTGTAAGCATTTGAGTGCCTGCTCGGGAGATATCCCCAGTATGTTGCTCATCGTCATCAGGCCCGCCCCTCCGGATGGCCGATTGTGCCTTGTTGACACCCTATCCCCGTCAACATCGCATTGCGATGCCATGTTTAGTATAGTGTCTTTATTTTGAATTCTACCATAAACGCGTGGGGCTGGGAAAGAAGGGAGAACAGGAGAATAAAGGAGGTTGGTAGCTACTCAGCCTCTCCAATGACGAAACGCAGATGACGCTGATACACGCTGATCCTTGTTGAGCTTTTTACTCATCGGCGTTTATCGGCGGATGATCTGCGAAATCAACGTCCTATTTGCCCAAGGCTGAGCAGTTACGGAGGTTGTACATCAAGCTTGTGACCTTCTTGGGCTGTGTTCGCGAAAGAAATGCTAATCTCTAACGGAATGCTTATACTGAGCACATGCGTATCTTATGCATATCGCACACAATAGTTGCGAGTGTGAAAGGACGTCGCATAGAGAACGCATAAGGAGGGGAGGCATATGTTTAAGATCGGAGCGGATGTCTACTGCACGGATGGCCGTGCGGGGCGGTTGGTGAAAGTCGTCGTGGACCCGCACACCCGTCGGGTGACGGATCTCATCGTCGAGAAGGGGTTCCTCCAGAAGAAGGATCGGGTGATCCCTGTGGATGTCGTCTCTGAGGCCAACGAGGAGCGCATCCAATTGAGCATTTCCAGTCGGGAGCTCACCCATTATCCCGTCTATCGCGTGGAAGAGTTCACGGTTCCAGCCCCTGGATGGGATTCTCGTCTGGGCTACAGCAGCGACGAGGTGTTGCATTGGGAACTGCGCTATGGTGATCTCGCCGTCCCGGCCGTGGAGTTCAGACCGATGATCCGTCAGCGCGTGCAGAAGGGCATTGATCCCAACGAGACGGTGATCGGTCGTGGAACGCGCGTGTACAACGCGGAGGGCACCATCGGCCACATAGATCATGTGCTGGTTGACGACAAGACAGGCGAGATCACACATCTAGTCCTGCGCAAAGGAATCCTACCCCGGCGTCTGGTGGTCCCTATTGAGATGGTGAAATATATTGACGAACAAGGTGTCTACGTTAAGGCTACTCGCGAGGAACTGGAGCGGCTCACACAGCACACGCAGCGCGCCGATGTGGACATCCTGGCCGAGCTAGAGGAGCGACTGAAGGCGGTCAAGGAGTTCGATCTCAGCCGCGTGAAGGCGACCCTGGAAGATGGGTTGGTGAGATTATCCGGCAACGTGGCCGATATGACGGCCAAGCGGCACGCTG
Source organism: Anaerolineae bacterium (assembly GCA_021159845.1). Lineage (GTDB taxonomy): Bacteria > Chloroflexota > Anaerolineae > DUEN01 > DUEN01 > JAGHDS01. Next base: position 2,324 of record JAGHDS010000488.1, on the reverse strand, counting down.
AAGCTATCGCACGCAGCATTGAAGGCGTTGTCGATGTCGATAACGCTCTCAGCACGGATACCGGGATCGCGGCTCGGGTAACGGCGGCGTTATTGCAGGATCCTCGTACCCATCTCGCCGCGATCGACGTCACCTGTGATCGTGGCGTGGTCACCCTGTCTGGGTACGTGAACTCGGCGGAGGTCCGTCAGGCAGCTGGGGAGATCGCCCGGAAACAGGAAGGGGTCGTCTCGGTGATCAACGAACTGGAGATCAAGAAGGACGAACTTGACCTGCGCTTACCGCCGGCTTTCCAGATCATGCTGCGACAGGAGTAATCGGGCGAATATTGAGCATCAGGGTTGTTGGTCCATGGGGTGGTAGTGATCCGTGACAGTTGCTGCCACCCTGTGGACTCAAGACCGTATCTCTGTCACTAGGATAGGAGAGGGAAGGAGCGCGATGTTTGGCCAACCAGACATAGCCCGTTCGGAGAGGGATCGCGAGATCCTCATGGAAGTGCGGGATCGTCTATACAAGTACGATCCTGTCCGGGAGATCGGCGCACCGATAGGGATCGAGGTCCGGGACGGCGTCGTCACGCTTACCGGGTGGGTACGGGCCCTCTCTCACAAGAAGAGGGTTGCCCAATTGGTTGCGGGAGTGACAGGCGTGCAAGAGGTACATAACCGGCTTTTCTGCGACGACGAGTTAGTGCCGGCTGTGGCCCGCGCGCTGGCCGAGGATCCGCGTATGGCCCATGACTTTCCAGGTGTTCATATCTCATCCTATTTGGGACGTGTGGTCCTCTCCGGCTATGTTGCCGGTCAGGAAGAGTGGAACACTGTTGATGATGTGGCCGCTCGCGTGCCCGGCGTCCGGAGTGTAGACAATCGACTGCGCGTGGCACCAGAGGAGCTAGCCCGGTTGCAGGCGTAGCCACTGGATCGCATGGGGGGAGTATTGTGAATCGTCAAGATCACGGTCGCAATGTCAGGCGACGTCAGATATGGTACAGCGTCGGGTACCTGGTGGTGTCCACGCTGATCCTTGTGGGAATTAACGTGTGGTTGTTAGCGCCGTTCCGCCCGCAGGTCGCGCCGTATAGCCGCTTTCTGGATGCATTGGACAAGGGGATCGTCACGCGTGCCGCGATTGGTGAAAACCAGGTTACCTGGACCGAAGGAAAAGGGCCCGATGCCCCAACGTATCGGGCTAACCGGGTGCCGGGCGTGGATGACGCGGAGATCATCTCTCGTCTACATGAAATAGGCGCCGAATTCACGGGCGTTCCTCCCAGCACGTTTTGGAGTACGGTTCTGGGATGGATTTTACCCCTGGCTCTGCTCCTGGGGTTCTGGAGCTGGAGCGTCCGCCGGCTGCCAGGGGCGACGCAAGCTCTGAGTTTCGGCCGCAGTCGGGCCAAGATATGGGACGAGAGCGATGTCAAGGTGACCTTTAAAGACGTTGCGGGCGTGGATGAGGCGGTGGAAGAGCTACGGGAGGTCGTGGATTTTCTGAAGCATCCGCAGAAGTACGCCGCCTTGGGCGCTCGTATCCCCAAGGGCGTGCTCCTGGTGGGGCCGCCGGGAACCGGGAAGACGCTGCTGGCCCGGGCGACGGCGGGCGAGGCCGGCGTACCCTTCTTCAGCATCTCCGGCGCCGACTTCGTAGAGATGTTCGTTGGCGTGGGGGCCGCCCGGGTGCGAGACCTGTTCCGCCAGGCCCGTGAGAAGGCGCCATGTATCGTCTTCATCGATGAGATCGACACGATCGGCCGCAGCCGGGCGGGCGCACGATCTCCCATCAGCAATGAGGAGCGTGAACAGACGCTGAACCAGTTGCTCGTGGAGATGGACGGCTTCGACAGTTCGGTCGGGGTAATCATCATGGCCGCCACTAACCGCCCGGATGTCCTGGATCCGGCGTTGTTGCGTCCCGGCCGGTTCGACCGCCAGATCGTTGTGGATAAACCGGACCTGAACGGCCGTGAGGCGATCCTGCGCGTTCATGCCCGAAACGTGAAGTTGGCACCCGATGTGGATTTGCGCGTGATCGCGGCCCGCACGCCAGGGTTCGCTGGCGCCGAGCTGGCGAACGTGATCAACGAGGCGGCGTTGTTGGCCGTGCGACGCGGCCGGGATCAGGTCACGATGGAGGACCTGGACGAGGCCATCGACCGCGTGATGGCCGGTCTGGAGCGTAAGAGTCGGGCGTTGAACGAGCGTGAGCGGGAGATTGTCGCTCACCACGAGATGGGACATGCCCTGCTGGGGATGTTATTGCCCCATGCCGACCCTGTCCACAAGGTGAGCAGGTATCGATCCTCCAAGGGCACCTGAATC
>JAGHDS010000377.1 GCA_021159845.1 Anaerolineae bacterium | reverse complement strand
TCATCGATACAGCCGGGCTCAGCTTCACATACCCCAACGGGGTCCAGGCGCTCAACGACATCACCCTGCGTATCCGCACGGGTGAGTACGTGGCCCTCATCGGTCCCAACGGAGCGGGTAAATCCACGCTCGCCCGCGTGATCATGGGACTCCTCCAGCCAACAGCTGGCAAAGTTATGGTGAACGGCCAGGACACCCGCGCAACCCCAGTCCCCGCGCTGGCACGCACGGTCGGGTATGCCTTTCAGAACCCCGACCATCAGATCTTCGCCCCCACGGTTCGGGAAGAGATCGCCTTCGGCCCCCGGAACATCGGCTGGCAAGAACGAGAGGTCAACGCCGCCGTCGATGAGATGTTAAGCCGCTTCCACCTGGAGGAACTGGCGGAGGCACCTCCCGCTGTCCTCGGATACGGACTACGCCGGAAAATCGCCGTGGCCGCCATCGCGGCATCGCGGCCGGCCGTGCTCATCCTGGACGAGCCCACCGGCGGGCTAGACCGCACCACGGCCAATGAGCTGCTCGACTTCCTCGATGAGCTGAACCGCTCGGGGACAACGATCATCCTCATCACGCACGATATGACCATCGTGGCCGAGCGCGCCCGACGCAGCATCGTCCTGATCGACGGTCGCATAGCCTTCGATGGCTCCCCGCGGGAGCTTTTCCTCCAGAAGGATGTACTAGCCCGCGCCAGCCTGATCCCTCCTCCCATCACGCGGCTGGCGGAGATGTTGGGGGCTCCACCGGAGATTACGCCTATCCTCAGCGTCGAGGAGTTCGTCCAGGCCTGGGCCGAGGTGCCGGATCATGGATAGCGACTTCGACCTCTATATACCTGGGGATAGCTTCTTCCATCGATTAGATCCGCGCGTGAAGCTGCTGCTCATCGCCGTGGTGACGATACTGTTGTTCCAGTTCCCCCACATCATCGCCGTCACGGCAGCGCTGCTCCTCCTACACGGGCTGTTACTCATCAGCGGGGTATCCCTCCAGCGCATCCGCTCTCTATGGCGATTACTGCTACCCTTAACGCTGCTCATCCCGACGCTCTGGCTGATCTTCCAGCCGGGGCCGGGCCCAGCGTTCTTCACCATCGGCCCATTGCGGCTGACATGGAGCGGGCTATTGCTGGGCGTCACGGTGGCGCTGCGCCTGGACGCTCTGGCCTTCGTCGTATTCTTATGGTTGTTCACTACGGACCAGGCCACCATGATACGCGGCCTGACAGCACTGGGCCTGCCCTATACGTGGAGCCTGACCCTATCCCTCGCGCTACGCTATATCCCCACCATCGCTGGCCTTTACCAGCAGGTTGTCGACGCACAAAGAGCACGCGGGCTGGACCTGGACAGCGGATCCTTATGGCGCCGTCTACAGGTACGCCAGCCGATCCTGGTCGCGGTGATCATCAGTGCCCTACGCACCAGTCAGGGGATTGCCTGGAGCATGGAAGCGCGCGGGCTGGGAGCACCGGGCATCCGCCGTACTCAGTTTCACCGACTACGATTCACCCCGACCGACTGGGCAGCGACCTGCGCTCTGGTCGCAACCGTCCTGGGGGCGCAGCTCATCCGATGAGTCTCCCGGTATAATTTTTTCTCCTTCCAGACAACGCCTTTGACAGCCCCACCGTCCGCGGGTACAATCCTCCCGACGGGAGGGTGAAGTCAGTCAATCTAGCAGGAAAGGTGTAAAGAGAACCCCTTCAAATTTGGCCCTTTGGGTAGCGGAGGGCAATGCCCTCCGCTACCCAAGCAAGACATACACCCAAGCAAGACATAGAGTAGTAATGAGATCCAGTAGGGGAACAGTGAATAGTTACACAAGAGTGGAGACGGAGAGGGAGCATATCCGAGACGGGCTGCTTCACTTCATACAGCGGATCGCCGAACGCCGTGGCACCTCCCTCGGGGCCGACTGGGACTGGGTTGTGGAAGACCCGGATCTGAGATCATTGCTTCCGTTGATCCACTATGCCTTTCCCGACGATGCACTTCCCCTCTCCGACGCGGCCAGGCAACGATGCGCCCAGGCCTACTATCACACAGCCTCCCGGAACACGCTCATCTACCAGGAGCTCTCCCGAGTTCTAGATATCCTGGGAGCTTCCCCGCCCATCCCCGTGATCCTCATCAAGGGGTCAGCCCTGGCTTTAACGCTGTACCCCAACATCGGCTTACGCCCCATGAGCGATGTGGATATGCTGGTCCCAGAGGATCGACTGGATGAGGCGGTCGAGCGTCTCCAGGCCTCCGGATACACAAGGCCAGTCCCGGAGATGGTCCCCGGCCTCAACAGGCTCGTGGGGCACCACGTAGGCCTCACAAGCTCGGGCAAAGCGCCCCTGTACGTCGAGGTCCACTGGACCCTCGTCGCCGGGCGCCACGGCCGATATACACCATCTATGGAGTGGTTCTGGTCCCATACCGAGCCAGTAAGCATGGGCGATGCCACAAAGCCGCGGACAGGCCCGTCCCTTCCCGATTCGCCGCTTACGCTCTCCCCCACAGCACACCTTCCCTATCTGGCCGCGCACCTCATGCTCCAGCATGGGGAGGCCCGATCCCAAACGCTGTGGTTTTATGATATCGACCTCATGATACGCCGCTGGGGAGGCCGCATAGACTGGGATGACCTCCTGCAACACGCCCAGGAATTCCGTTGGGCAGCGGCCTTACACGCCGCGCTGAGGGGCGTTCGCGAACGATTCGGCACCCCACTGCCTGAAAGGGTACTGGACAGGCTGGATGTGATGAGCGATGAGGAATCAGCCAGGCTGGTGAGGCGAAAGGCCACCCCGTGGAGAACGCGACTTCCAGGCGTCCTGAACACCATGGCAGCCATGAGCTGGACACTTCGGCTACGGTTGATCGCCGCCCATGTGCTGCCCAGCCCGACCTACATGCGCTGGCGATACAAACCTCAGCCAACATGGCTATGGCCGCTCACTTATCCTTACCGTTGGCTCGACATCCTACGCGATGGGGTATCCACCGCCCTCGACAGGGCTCCAGGAAAGCACAAGGCCCCAGAAAGGCAGGAGGCCTCATGAAAGGCTGGCATGCCGCCCTGACCGCCTTCGGCATCTGGATATTGAGCTCGCTCCTATCCATCGCTTACGTCGGCTCTCATCCTCTCCTCAGCCTGGGGATCGCCGTAACAGGCGGGGTTGCGCTTGGAATATTCTCATCCCGGAACTCCAGAGCCAGCTAGAGGAAATGCTGACATCTTCGTAAACGTAACCGTTCACCGTTCTCCTACTCGATCTCATTGGCATCCGGTGAGTGATGTGGGTGAAGACACACTCAATACAGGCGCCTGGATCCAAGTGTTTTGGCCGCGGATGGCCCTCATCCCCCAGACCCCCTTCTCCCACGCCTGGGAGAAGGGGGGGGCCAACAAGATCTCGGCCCGTTTGGCTGCAGAACACACCACTTCGTGAGACTTGGTGTACGAGGATATAGCGCAGCTAATCTCTCTTACCCTAATAGTGAACAATTACCGCACAGGGAAAGTTGTCGAATCATTGCGGTTCGCGTATAATTGTGAGTAATCAGCTCATTCGATACAGATCCAGGAGACTCATTCATTCGCTCATCCATGAAAGAGACGGTGTATGGACGCAGATGCTGAATTAGATCTGAGGCAGTATTTTGCCATCATCTGGCGGTGGCTGTGGTTGATCCTGCTGAGTACAATCCTCGCGGGTGGCACGGCGTTCCTGGTGAGCCGGCACATGGCCCCCGTGTACCAGGCTTCCACCACACTCCTCATCAGCCAAGCCCGCAATCCCGGGGTCACCGATTACACCTCAATCCTCACCAGCGAGCGGCTGGCCAGGACATACGCCAATCTGCTCACCAAGCGCCCCGTCCTAGAGGAAGTCTCCCGGAGGCTAGGGATACAAACGGAGGACGGCACGCTCCCGGCCACCATCAACGTCCAGCCCATTCGGGACACCCAGCTCATCAAGGTCAATGTGGAGAGCACCGATCCCCGGCTTGCCATGGAGGTTGCGAACACCCTACCCACTGTCTTCATCGAGCAAAATGCCAAAATGCAATTAAGTCGGTTCGCGAACTCCAAGGAGAACCTGTCCAGGCAGATGGCATCTCTGGAGAAGGATATCGAGCGCACGCAGCAGTCCATCGCCGCACTGCAAGGGTCCAACTCCGCAGAAGATCAGGCCAGACTGGCCCAACTCCAGAACGCCCTCACTCAGTACCAGACCAGCTACGCCAACCTCCTGAAGAGCTACGAGGAAATCCGCCTGGCCGAGGCTCAGTCGATGGATAATGTGGTCGTGGCTGAGCCAGCCGAGCTGCCTCGCACCCCGGTGCGCCCCCGCGTCATGCTCAACACGCTCCTGGCCGCCATCGTGGGCGGTATGATAGCCCTGGGTGCCGTCTTCTTCATCGAATACCTGGACGACACGGTCAAAACGCCAGATGAGGTTAGTCAACTCGCGGGGTTGCCTACATTAGGGACTGTCATCCGCTTCCGCTCCTCTGACGGCAAGGATCGGCTTGTCACCGCTCAAAACGGCCGGTCCCCTGTATCGGAGGCGTATCGCACTTTACGTACGAACCTTCAATTTTCCACAGTGGATGCCCCTTTGAGAACACTGCTGGTAACCAGCAGCAACCCTCTTGAGGGGAAGAGCACTACCGTCGCTAACCTGGCCGTTGTGATGGCCCAGGCAGGCTTCTCAACGATCATCGTCGACACAGACCTGCGTAGGCCAATCCTGGATAAAATATTCGGCGTTCCTAGGAACGTAGGGGTTGCTAACGCCTTGCTCACCTCGGAGCTTGATATCAGCAATTATCTGTATGATACAGGTGTGGAAAACCTGCGTATCCTCACCTGTGGCCCCAAGC
>JAGHDS010000133.1 GCA_021159845.1 Anaerolineae bacterium | reverse complement strand
TGGCAGCGGGGCTTCTGGACCGGGCTGGCTATCCCATCAGCTTCCAGCGATTCATGCGGGATGGCGTGCCAGTGACCATCGCCATCCTACTGGTATCCACGATCTGGTTACTACTTGTGTACTAAGCTGATACCGCTTGGTCGCGGGGGATGGTGCGAGGCAGTCGGGTTGTTCGCAAAGGGGCCCGTTTTCGTAGCAGTTATTGGACTGTCAACCTTTGACAAAATGTGGACCCTGTGCTAGCATGTTGGCCGCTTAAGTGAATACACTTGAGCGCTCTTATCCAGAGGGGGGGAGGGACCGGCCCTGTGAACCCCCGGCAACCGGGTGAGTTTCGGCCACTCATCGCGGTGCCAATTCCGGCAGGCGGCCTAGCGTCGGTCCGGCCTGGAAGATGAGAGTGAGCTCTTCCAGTTGCGCTCTCATCGAGGAGCGCGTTTTTTATGTCTGGAACTGGCGGGAGGGGGCTGTGCGCACGATTTGGTGGGATGCCGAGATCCACACGGTTAAGATGATCGACCAGCGGCTGTTACCCGGCCGGCTGGAGATCGCTCAGTACGACGATTATCGGGATGTCGCCCGGGCAATCACGGAGATGGTGATCCGTGGTGCGCCGGCCATTGGCGCCGCAGGTGCTTATGGGATGGTGCTGGCTGCCCGCCAGAGCCCGGCTCAGGATCGCGACGGCCTGCTGCGAGACCTGCGTCAGGCTAAGGCCGTGCTGGACGCGGCCCGGCCGACCGCGGTAAACCTGAGTTGGGCCACGGATCGGCTGCTGCGCCTGGCCGAGCGATTGACAGATGCCTTGGCGGATGAGCTGCGCTCCGCTTTATTGGCGGAGGCGGAGCGTCTGGCAGAGGAGGATATCGCGATCAATCGGCGGATGGGCGCTTACGGTGCGACCGTTGTGTCGCATGGGGCACACATCTTGCATCATTGCAATACCGGTTCCCTGGCCACAGTGGACTACGGGACGGCGTTGGGCGTCGTGCGGGCGGCGCATGAACAGGGCAAACAGATCCACGTCTGGGTGGACGAGACGCGCCCGCGTTTGCAGGGTGCCCGTCTCACCGCGTGGGAATTGATGCAGGCCGGGATCCCGATGACGCTGATCGCGGATAACGCGGCCGGGCACCTGATGCGCATCGGCAAGGTGGACATCGTTCTGTTCGGCGCCGATCGGGTGGCCGCGAACGGCGATGTGGCCAATAAGATTGGGACGTATAAGCTGGCGGTGTGCGCGAAGGAAAACGGCATCCCTTGTTATGCCGTAGTGCCCACATCTACCATCGACCTGAGTCTGCCAGACGGGGATCACATCCCCATCGAGGAGCGAGACCCGGAGGAGGTCACGACGATCGGCGGCGTGCGGATCGCCCCAGAGGGAGTACCTGTTTATAATCCCGCCTTCGATGTTACTCCATATCGGTACATCACGGGTATCATCACGGAGGAGGGGATAGCGTATCCTCCCTTCCGGGAAAGCCTGCGTCGCTTGAAAGAGGCGGCTGAGAAGCGCATCTGGAGCGGACGATGACGGCGGCCGGCCCCGACTTCCCCGTGGACATGATCTACTGCGCAGATGCCCGTCGCATGGATGAGCTGCCCGATGCCTCGGTACAGCTCGTCGTGACATCGCCGCCCTATAACGTGGGGAAACCCTATGAGGCTCACAACGACAACCTACCCCTGGATGAGTACCTCGCCTTTCTGAACCAGGTGTGGCGCGAATGTTACCGGGTATTGGTGCCAGGCGGCCGGCTGTGCGTCAACGTGGCCAATACGAATCGTAAACCCTATTTGCCGTTAAACGCGCTCATCACGACGGAGCTGCTGCGCATGAATCGGGTGCAGGGAATCCGCTGGCTGATGCGCGGTGAGATCATCTGGGATAAAGGGGCATCGGTGGGCGTGTCTACCGCCTGGGGAAGCTTCGGCCGCGCGTCCGACCCGGTGCTGCGCGATGTGCACGAGTACATTATGGTTTTCTCGAAGGGTAGCCTGAAACTGGACGGGGCTGGCCGCACCGGCATCACCGGTGGGCAGTTCGTCTCTTGGACGCGCAGCGTCTGGCGGCCGGAGGAGGGGCTGAGCGAGCTTCAAAGTGAGATCCGAGCAGGTCTGGAAGATGCCCGTCGTCGCGGTGAGGATGAGGATGGGCTGGCGGAGTCCCTGGCCGACATCGCGTGGCGATACCTTGCCCGCCCGGATGAGCACCTGCGCGAGTTGCGACGCAAGATGCGGGAGAAGCTGGCGGATGCTCGCCGCCGCGGGAAGGACGATGATTGGCTGGCGGAATCTCTGGCCCGTGCCGCATGGCAGCACCTCACCCACCCGGACGATAGCATCTGGCAGATCACGACCGAGTCGGCCGTGGAGCATCCGGCGCCGTTCCCTGTGGAGCTGCCGGAGCGGCTTATTTTGTTATATACGGAGCCAGGCGATGTGGTATTGGATCCCTTCATGGGGTCCGGGTCGACGGCGGTGGCTGCCGTGCGCACCGGACGTCACTACGTTGGCTACGATATCTCACCGGAGTAC
>JAGHDS010000099.1 GCA_021159845.1 Anaerolineae bacterium | reverse complement strand
TTGGGTGTGGGGCTGGGACTGGTGCTCGTCTCGCCCAAATGGCACCTGGCCGTGACGATGGTCGGGCTCTCGGCGATTTTTCTCCTCATCCTGATGGACCAGCGTGATGGGTTCCTGGTCTGGATGGTCGTGGCGCCTTACGCCCGCTTCGTCTACCTCGACGTGAAACTGGGACGCGGTATCCCAGACCTGGGGCTGACCCGGCTGTGCACAGGGCTTATGACGCTGGTGCTGCTGGCGCAGATGGCGCGCCGTCAACGGCGTCCGCTGCGCCTGAATGGGATCGACGTTATGGCGCTCCTCTTCGGCGTGGGGATCACGGCCTCGGCCTTCGGCTCCTATCTGCGGCCGATCTCCGCTGTGCAGACCGTGGTGGACTTCTTCGGCATCCCGCTGCTCGTGTACTACTTCGCCCGCCACCTCGTGCGTCGGCCTCGCGATCTGGATCGGGCGTTGACCACCCTATTGATCATCGGCACTTACCTTGGCGCGCTTACCACCCACGAACAGCTCACCGGCCAGGTGCTCTTCCGCGGTGGGGATTGGGGCACCAGGTACAGCGCCCATATCCGCAAGGTGATCGGCCTGCTGGGCAATCCAGCCTCGATGGGGACTGCATTGGCGGTTGTATTGCCGTTCGCCGTATACGTAGGGTTGTACGCTTCCTCGCGAGACAGACGATGGGCTGGATGGCTGGTCGCCCTTGTGGTGCTTACCGGTGTTGCCATGACCTATGTCCGGGCGGCGTGGCTGGCGGCTCTGACCGCGTTGCTGGTCATGGCCGTCTACGAGCGGCGCCTGCGGCGCGTCGTTTTGCCCACATTGCTGCTCAGCGGTTTGCTCATCGCCCTCTTCTGGGGGACGATCAGCCAGAGTTGGGTTGTACGGGAGCGGGTGTCGTCCTATCGTCCCATTGAATACCGGCTGACCGCGATCGATTTAACCCTGCGCATGGTGGCTCGCAACCCGTTGTTGGGCATCGGCTATGGCAACTTCGGTAAGGAAGTGGAGAAGATCTACGGCTGGGACCCCTTCCACAGCATATATGTGGAACCTTCCCCCCACAACACCTTTTTGTTCATCCTCTCCTCTGGCGGCCTGGTCGCCGCGTTGCCTTACGCGGGGCTGTTCCTGGCTATCTTCTGGATCAGTTTGAGCATGTTCCGCCGCGCCCGGCGATCGGGACGCGGCCAGCCGGCGTTGATCGTTGCCCTGTGGGGGGCGGAGATCGCGTATGGCATCGCCATCGCAACCTACGACGCTTCTAACGCACAGTTTGCTAACATGCTCTTCTTCCTGTTGGTCGGTATCACGATCGGTTCTCAGGAAGCAGCTTTGGAGGGCGCGATCAAGTGATCCGTCTGGCGATGCTGGGGCCATATCCCATCGATCCCGGGGCGGTGGCCGGTGGCGTGGATGCGGTGGTAAAGACGCTGGTACATGCCCTGGCCCGTTTGGACGATCTGGATATTCACGTGGTCACTGCCTATCCCGGACATGATGGCCCGACTACGGTGGAGACCCCCGAGGCTACCGTGCACGTGGTGCCCCGCCATCGGCTGGACCGTCTCCTGTTCTATCGGCGCGATGTAGCCGCCCTGCGTCGTGCCATCGAGCGTATTGGACCCGACGTTGTGCACGCTCATGGCGCTGGCATGATCTATGCCGACGCCGCGATCGGCTGTGGCCGTCCGGCGCTGATCACGTTGCACGGCGTGATCTTCCGGGAGGCCGCGTTGGCGCGCGGGTGGCGTAGCCGGCTGCGGTGGCAGATCGACGCACTCTATGAGCGATACTGTGTGCGGCGGGCGCGACATGTGATCGCCATCAGCCCATACATCCAGGAGGAATATCGACATCTGCTGCGCGGCCGGGTGTATGCCCTTGAGAACCCCATCGACGACCGGTTCTTCGCCGATGCGGGCGATCCGGAGCCGGGCCTCGTCGTCTCCGTCGCCCGCGTGATCCCGCGCAAGGGCATCCTGGAGCTTCTGGCCGCTTTTCGATACGTGGTCGGACGGATCCCAGAAGCCCGGCTGGAGATAGCGGGGCATCTAGATGCCGATCCCGCCTACGTGGCCCAGTGTCAGAGCTATGTGGCCGCACACGGTTTGGGGGATCACGTGCGCTTCTAGGGCCGAGATCGCCCGAGGAGCTGGTAAGTGTGTACGCTCGGGCCGAGGTGGTCGCATTGGCCTCTCACCAGGAGACGGCGCCGGTAACGATCGCTGAGGCGATGGCGGTGGGACGGCCCGTCGTCGCCACGGACGTGGGCGGCGTGGCGCATATGGTCACCGATGACCGGACGGGCTTCGTGGTGCCGCGTGGGGATGAGCGGGCGCTGTCCGACGCGCTGATCACGGTGCTGAGCGACCCGAGTCGGGCGCGCGCGATGGGAGCGGCCGGCCGCGTCGAGGCCGAGCGCCGTTTCCGGGCGGCGCGCGTGGCTGCACAGACGCTTGACGTATACCGACAAGTGATGGAGGCGCACTGATGGCTCGTCTGCGGGTTGCCTTGGTCAGCTTGTATCCTTTCGATCCCGCACGCGTGCCTGGCGGCGTGCGGGATCGAAAGGATACAAGCTGACCAAGGCAACCCGCAGACGAGCCA
>JAGHDS010000101.1 GCA_021159845.1 Anaerolineae bacterium | reverse complement strand
GATCCGGCGTTGGTGGGTAACCGCAAGCGTGTGTTGGTCAGCGAACTCTCCGGCAAGGATAACATCGCCGTCAAGCGCGCCGAGTTTGGCCTGGACGGGCTCGACCGGGCGACGGAGCGTCGTATTTTGCAACATATCAAGGAGCTGGAGAGTCGGGGCTTCGCCTTCGAAAGCGCTGAGGGGAGCGTTGAACTCCTGCTGCGCCGCGCTCGCACCGACTATCGTCGACCGTTCGAGTTGATTGATTACACGGCGACAGTGGAGCATCGCCAGGGGCGCGGGCTGATCGCCGAGGCGACGGTGAAGGTCCGCGTAGGCGATCAGGTCTTCCACACGGCGGCGGAGGGGAACGGCCCGGTGAACGCGCTGGACAAGGCACTGCGTAAGGCGTTGCTGCCGTTCTATCCTCAGTTGGAGCGTGTGCAGTTGACGGATTACAAGGTGCGCATTCTGGACTCGCAGTCGGCGACAGCCGCGCAGGTGCGTGTGTTGATTGACTCGACTGACGGGAAGCGGCGTTGGGGGACGGTCGGCGCCTCCTCGAACATCATCGAGGCATCGTGGCAGGCATTGGCTGACTCTGTGGAGTATGCGCTTCTGAACGGCGGGGTTAAGCCCGGCGCGTCGGGAGAGGGCAAGGTGCCTGAGTCGGCCGCGAAATTTGGGGATTCGTGAGGAAGGTATGAACGGGGTGACGGGAAGGCGTAGCACCGGAAGGTCACCCCGCTGTGCTTTGTTGTGTATCGTGAGCCAGGTGGGATGACCATCTGGTACTATATGTAGTAGTGCTTGTCGTTCGAGCGCCAATATATCGTGGTAGTCCGTCCGATCCAGATGAGAGGTCTGGGTTCTATCGGGCTCTATAGACATTCTGTTTCAGTGACCGGGAGGAATCATGGCTGGTAACCAGAATGGCAGTACGCAAAGGCGGGGCGTGATGCGCTCGAATGTGATCAAGAAGGGGTTCGAGCGCGCGCCGCATCGTTCATTGCTCAAGGCGACGGGTATCACTGACGAGGATATGGACAAGCCGTTTATCGCCATCGCCAATTCGTATATCGACATCATTCCAGGGCATGTCCATTTGAAGGAGTTCGGCGAGGTCGTGCGCGAGGCTGTACGAGAGGCAGGGGGGGTCCCCTTCATGTTCAACACGATCGGCATCGACGATGGCATCGCTATGGGGCACATGGGGATGAAGTACTCGCTGCCCAGCCGGGAGATCATCGCCGACTCGGTGGAAACGGTTGTCGCGGCCCATAGCTTCGACGCGTTGATCTGCATCCCCAACTGCGATAAGATCGTGCCGGGGATGCTGATGGCGGCTATGCGGCTCAACATCCCCACGATTTTCGTCTCCGGCGGACCGATGCGGGCTGGCGTGACGCCCGATGGCCAGATTGTGGATCTGATCTCGGTCTTCGAGGGTGTTGGGGCGTACAAGGCGGGCAAGATCACCGAGGCTGCATTGAAGATGCTGGAGGACTACGGGTGTCCTGGGTGTGGCTCCTGTTCCGGGATGTTCACGGCCAACTCCATGAACTGCCTGACCGAGGTGCTGGGGTTGGCGCTGCCGGGCAATGGCACGATCCTGGCGGAGGATCCGCGACGGAAGGAGTTGGCGCGACAGGCGGCGCACCAGATCATGCGGTTGTGGGAGATGGATCTGAAGCCGCGGGATATCGTCACCCAGGAGGCCATCGACGACGCCTTCGCACTGGATATGGCGATGGGAGGGTCCACCAATACAGTGCTGCATACGATGGCTATCGCCCATGAGGCTGGGATCGACTATTCGCTGGAGCGCATCAACGAGATCAGTGCGCGGACACCGTGTCTATGTAAGGTCAGCCCTTCGTCCCATTATCACATGGAGGATGTGGATCGCGCGGGGGGCATCTCGGCCGTCCTGTACGAGCTATCGAAGAAGCCGGGGACGTTGCACCTGGACCGCATCACGGTGACGGGGAAGACGCTGCGGGAGAACATCGAGGGGCACGGGACGCAGGACCCGGAGTGTATCCGGACGCTGGATAATGCGTATAGTCAAGATGGTGGCCTGGCGATCCTGTTCGGGAATCTTGCCCCGGAGGGGGCGGTCATCAAGACGGCCGGCGTGCCCGAGTCCATCTTGCGGCATCGGGGTCCGGCCGTGATCTTCAATAGCGAGGAGGAGGCGTCGAAGGGAATTCTGGATGGCAAGGTAAAGCCGGGCGACGTAGTCGTGATCCGGTACGAGGGGCCGAAGGGTGGCCCGGGGATGCAGGAGATGCTGGGGCCGACGGCACAGATCGCTGGTATGGGGTTGATGGAGTCGGTAGCCCTGATCACGGATGGGCGGTTCTCCGGTGGCTCTCACGGCTGCGTGATCGGGCATGTGAGCCCGGAGGCGGCGGCGGGAGGGCCGATTGGGCTGTTGGAGCCGGGGGACATCATCTCCATAGATGTGCCGAATCGACGGCTGGATGTGGAATTGAGCGAGGAGGAGCTGGCCGAGCGACGCCGTCGTTGGAAGCCGGTTGACAAAGGTCCCTTGCCGCCTTATCTTAGCAAGTACCGCTCTATGGCGACGTCTGCCAGCCGGGGAGCGATCCTGCAGTGGGAATAGAGTTATGGATCTTAAGGGGAAGATCGCCCTCGTCACCGGTGGCGCGCATCGCGTGGGAAAGGCCATCACCCTGGCGTTGGCGCGGGCGGGGGCGAACGTCGTCATCAACTATCACGCTTCGGCCTCGGCCGCCCAGAACACAGCGGCCGAGGCTCGCTTCCTCGGCGTGGACGCGCTCCCCGTCCAGGCCGACGTCTCGGACCCACAGCAGGTTGAGGCCATAGTCTCGGCCGCTAAGGATCGCTTCGGCGCGATCGACATCCTGGTGAACAACGTCTCCCGCTTCGAGAAGACCCCCTTCCCTACTGAGGACATAGAAACCTGGCATCGAGTGGCCGATATCCTTATCCATGGCTCCTTCTACTGTGCCAACGCCGTCGCTCCCATGATGCTGGGGCGCGGTGAAGGGGTCATAATCAACATCTTCGACTGGCGCTGGAGCTGGCCCCCGCCGTGTGGGTGAATGCGGTGGCTCCGGGCCCGGTGCTGCCGCCATCCTACCTGACCCCCGCGCAGATCCAACAGATCGCTTACAGGACGCTGCTCGGCCGTTGGGGAACGCCGGAGGATGTGGCGGAGGCTGTCCTCTTCCTCATCCGAGCGGACTACATCACCGGCGAGGTGATCTGGGTCGATGGAGGCGAGCGGCTTGGCGCTTATCTCCGATCCGGAGCCTACTGAATCGCCCGCCATGCCCGTCGAAGGAGAGTGCGACACGGAGGGAAACATGAAGTGGGCACGGGAAGATGCGATCATCCGCAGGGTAGATCAGGAATGGGAGTATCTGCGAACTGATGATTTC
>JAGHDS010000028.1 GCA_021159845.1 Anaerolineae bacterium | reverse complement strand
GCTCTACGCTCTGCGCTTCGCGCCCTCCGCTCCACGCTACATGCCCCGCGCTTCACGCGCTACATCGCTTCTTCTCTCATGGCCCTGGTGCTCATCGGTACGGCTATCTGGGCGCTGGCCTTTGTGAACGGCGTGTACGGCGACACGCATCCCTGGATCAAGGCCTCTCGATGGTTTTACGAGAACGCTCCGGATGGCTCGGTGATCCTGTGGGAGTATTGGGACGATCCCCTGCCGCTGTCATTGTCGGAGCCGGGCATGAACATGGCGGCTCACGGCTTCCGGCATATCGCCTGGGGGCCATTTGAGGAGGACACGCCGCAGAAGTTCGAGCAGATGAAGTCCGCGCTACGCCAGGCCGACTTCATCTCCATCGCTTCGAATCGGATTTATCGGGTCGTCCCCCGGCTACCGCAGCGGTACCCCATGACGACCCGCTATTATCAGCTTTTGTTCGAGGGAAAGCTGGGGTTTAAGAAGGTGACCGAGTTCACCTCCTATCCCCGGCTGGATGGGCTCGTTTTCGTCGATGATGACGCTGATGAGAGCTTCACGCTGTACGATCATCCAAAGCCGATCATCTTCCGCAAGGTGCGTGATCTGACGGATGCGGAGTGGGATGCGCTGCTGGGCGGTTCGTGGAAGGGGGCGATCCCGTATTATACCGGTTCACGGGAGGACCGGCAGCGGGCGGCCCCGGCGGGGAAGCGGCGGAAGAGCTTATTACTCGATCGACCTGTGGATGAGCTGCCTGTGGTGTACGATTTCCGCTGGAACCGCCTGGCCAGCCGATCGCCGGTGGTGGCCGTGATCGTGTGGTGGTTGGTGCTGGCTGTCATCGGCGTGCTGGCGTGGCCGCTGACTTTTACCGTGTTCGCGAACCTCCGCGACTGGGGCTATCCCTTCGCCCGCGGGCTGGGATGGCTGGCGATCGGCTGGGTCGTGTGGATGCTGGCCAGTTTGCGGATCATGCGTAACGCTCTGCCCACGATATTCCTGGCATTGCTTTTGCTGGCGGCGTCTTCTTATCTCTTGTGGCGTCGGCGTCGGGCGGAGATCATGGGCTTCTGGCGGGCCCAGCGGTCGTTGATCCTCTTGCATGAGGCGATCTTTGGCCTGGCCTTTTTGTTCTTCGTCTTCATCCGTCTGCTAGATCCTGACCTGTGGCAGCCGTGGAATGGCGGCGAGAAGTTCATGGAGTTCGCCTTCCTCAACGCCATTCTGCGGAGCCCATACTTCCCGCCTTATGATCCGTATTTCGCCGGCGGGTACATGAACTACTACTACTACGGCCAGTATCTGGTGGCTTTGCTTATCAAGCTCACCGGGATTACCCCGTCGGTGGCATTCAACCTGGCCGTGCCCACGCTGTTCGCCCTGACCATCTCCGGAGCGTTTGGGTTGGTGTACAACCTGATCCCCGTGCGACGCGAGGGCCGTCTCCGGTTTTGGACAGTGGGCGTGGGCTGGGGGCTGCTGGGCAGTCTCTTTGTGGCGTTCATCGGGAACCTGGATGGTGCCGGTGTGCTGTTGCGTAGTCTGGCGGGGGTGGGCGGCAGTGGGTTTGAGAGCGACGTCCCCGGGCTGCAGACGCTCGTGCGAGCGCTGGCCGGGCTGCGCGTCGTGTTGTTCAAAGGGGCCCCGTTGCCAGCTTACGATTACTGGAAGCCGAGCCGGGTAATCCCATACACGATCAACGAGTTCCCATTCTGGAGTTTCCTGTTCGCCGATCTGCACCCGCACATGATCGGCATCCCGTTCACGATCCTCTTCCTGGGATTGGCTTATAACGTGGTGGCCGGATATGGCAGCTCCTGGACGGCTGAAGGACGTCTGGCGGGCGCTTTATCCTTCCTGGCGCTGCCGTTGACCCTGGGCGCGTTAGGGGCGATTAACACATGGGACCTGCCGACATACCTGGGGGTGGGCGTCCTGGCCTTCCTGCTGCGGGAGTGGCGCGGGCATGGGTTGCGTCCCGCCGATGCCGTGGCGTGGGGACGCGTTCGCATCCTCCGTTTACTGGCCTATCTTGTAGGGTTGGCGGGCTTAGCGTTGGGGATGTACGTGCCGTTCTATTGGCATTACGCGGCCGTGGGGTCTAAGGGCGTGGGGATTGTGCGCCACCCGACGACGCAGGTGAGCCAATGGCTGATGATTTGGGGCTTCCTGATCTTCATCGCTATCGTGTTCGTCTTCAGCGAGCTGCGGCAGCGGCCGTCCCGCTGGCTGGGAGACGATGGCCGCCCGTTGGGGTTTGTACGCTGGGCTCATCTGGTGCTCGACCGCTGGGACCGGCCCGCCCGGTTGGTCGAGTTGCACCGTGCTCTGGTGCGAGCTCCGACGATGGGGTATGTGTTGGCCCGTTGGGCTGTAGGGATTGGCCTGGTTGTCGGTATCGTGGCGCTGTTGCTGGGATATCGGGTCGTGGCGTTTCTGTGGTTACCGCTGCTGGCGGCGACGTTGTTGCTCTTCCGCAATACGGCTTCGGCGGAGGATTTGTTCACCGGCGCGCTGATCTTCACCGGGGTGCTGGTGTTGGCCGGCGTGGAGGTCTTCTTCCTCAAGGATTTCCTGTGCGGCTGTCCACCTGGCAGCGATACCGTGGGCGATTACTATCGCATGAATACGT
>JAGHDS010000436.1 GCA_021159845.1 Anaerolineae bacterium | reverse complement strand
GAGGTGTTCTATTTACGGAACAGTCGCCATGAGCGGTGGCACACCGCATAACGATGAAAATGGATGGTCGATACCGATGAGCATAAGAACGCAGATGACGCTGATGCACGCAGACCCTCACGGATCATCCCGATTTTGCCCTTTCATCTGCGTAGATCGGCCTTTTCTGCGTCATCAGCGTTCACCGACTCTATTTTCGAAGCAGTTACCAACTGGGATGTTATGTGTACGATGTGGTCAGGCCCCACCAGGGGAAGGGGGCTGAAGCGGCTCGGGTATGATGGGGATGATACTCCAAGCAGACAGTAGGGAGTATATCCCTCTCGGCTGCCGGATGCCCTGGCTGTTCCACTGATCTCCCGAAGCGGCCAGCGATCCCTTTCCATACTTGCCACTCATCGGGGTTATGGAATGACCAGCACGGGGCATGGAGCGTATCTGAGCACCTGGGTGCTGACGCTACCCAACAACATCTCCGCAACGCTGCTAGGCCCACGTGTCCCCATGACGATCAAGTCCGCATCGTGGCGTTTCGCGGCCTCGAGGATAGCCGGGGCAGCTGCCCCCTCTACGATCTCACCCTCGACCTCAATGCCTGCCTCGCGGAGGACCGCCACGGAATCGTCCACGGCCGCCTGGGCCACCTTCCGGTACTGCTCGACCAGCTTATCAAACCCCTCGACGCTGTTATAGCGCTGAGGGACTTCATAGGCATGAAATACCCACACCTTGGCGTCCTCGATGCGAGCCAAATGCTCGAGGTACACCAGCGCGCGCTCGGCCGCCCCGGAGGCATCCGTTGCGAAGAGAATCGTATGGAACATGGTGCACCTCCTTAATCTAGTAGCGAAGTATCGCCCCGATGGGACCTTCCTCCAGGATGCGCGACTGCGCTGGCCCCCGGACTACCTCCAGATGTCCTCCCTGGTCCAACACCTGCTGCATGGCAACGTCGATGATATCTTCCTCGGCGACCAGTGGCCCCTCACAGTAGGGGCACGCCGGCGGACGCTGATTGGTCAGATCGGCCACTAACCCACCGCATTGCTCACATCGCCATCCCTTATGCTTAAAGCCCTCCGGCACGACAAGGATGTATACCCGGCCTTGCTGTACAGCCCACATCGTATCAGCCAACCCGAGGACCGCGTTGCTTCCCTTGAAGGTCTTCGTAATCACGGCCTCCACACGCTCCGCCTCTGCCTGCTCCTCAATCTTCCGCTCGATGGCGAACACCTCATCTCGCACTCTGTTGAAATCCACCGTGACAGGAGCGTTGAACATACCCGCCAGGATATCCTGCAGCGCCTTGGGCAGTGCTTCCCGAAAGTGCTCCGCGTTATCCGCCGTACCTCCGATCACAAGACGCTCCCATCGTTCGTGCTCGTACAGCCGAGTCGTGACCGCCGCCACATTGCGGAAGTGATGAGCGTATTGCTCCTCCAGCCAACGCAGATGCGATAGCTGACCTGGTCCCTGGTCGCGTGTCTTTGGCGGCGTCACATCGTGTTCCGCGATGCCATATTCCGCCACCTCGCCCAAGTAGTACAGAAAGAACCGCGCCTTCTCACGGTCCAATAGCACAACCCCGTATCGCTCATATTCGTCCATGAGCATAAGCAAGGGACGTAGATAGACATGGTCCCCCCATTCCAGGCAATCATCCACTGGGGCGGGTAGGTGATACACACGCCATAATCCCTGCTCCGGCGCGCTGAAAATGGCCAGGCCGCGACCGGAGGGCCGGAACTGGAATTGCACATGTTCCATGATGCGCCGTGCGGCCGATCGGAACCGCGCCAACTCCGCCTTCTCGACGAGCTTATCCTCCTCTGCCCCAATCAGGGCCTCAACCCGCTTCTGCAAGGGAACCTCTGCCAACCGCTGAGGCGTGATGTCAACGTACAAGGATAAAACCCCAGGAGTAGAGAGATGCACATCTTGTAAACCTTGCAATGCCTCCGGGGTTATAAAGTCATAGCCCCGCTCGTCATCGCCAAATAACGTGAACAGTCCTTCCTGTCCCTGCCAATCCGTGCCCATAGCGATTCCTCCTCACCCAAAGTTATGAGTCGCCTCCTAATTTCGCTCAAGCGGACACCTTTGTCCCCTGGCCCACATGTTCTGTCAGCGCGCGCCGCAAACGAGCACGCGCGTCTCGTAGCCACGATTGTACCTGCTCCACTGATACGTTCAGCATCCCCGCGATCTCCTCCGGGGTCAGGTCCTCGAACGTCGCCAGCACGAACACCTCGCGCGGGCGAGCGGGCAACTGATTCAACAGCCGTTCCACCTGGTGCATGGCCTCAAGTTGTGACTCCAACTCCTCAGGTGGCTCAATCCTCTCATCGGGAACGATGTCCTCCCACGTAACCACATCATCCGGCTGGTAGAACTCCCACCACTCCCGATCCAACTCCTCGGGTGACTCATAAAGGGGGGCAGGGAGCTCCAGGCATATCGTCTTATCTGGGCGTTCCCGGGCTGCCCGCAACACCTGACGCAGCCGGTGCAATGCCAGGCGATACAACCACGGCATAAGATTCTCCGGGCGGCGATCCCAGAGCTGGAGCGCCCGAGCCAGGACATCATCCACGATGTCCATAGCGCTCACCTCGTCCGGCTGTAGTAACTCCAGCGATTCGTAGTAGCGTAATTCCCGACGCACGAAGCCATACAGCCGGTCCCGATAGCGCTCCAAGACTGTTTCTGGAGGTTCTACCGGGCTCCTCTCTTCCATTCTCTTCGTGCTCTCCGTGTCCTTCCTGTCCCGTTCACCGGCCATGACCCACCCCCTAGCGAGAAAGTCTCGAGACCGCAGGACAACCACCTACGCTACCCATCAGGGCGCCGATGAAGAACCAGACTCGCCCCCTCGTGCTACTCCTGAGAAAGCCGCTTGATCCCCTTGGCCTCCAACCGCTGGGCCAGCTCCGCGCCCTCGATGACCTCTTTCTCCAGAAGCTCGGAGGCCAGCTCCACCAGCACGTCTTTATGCCGTCGCAGGATCGTCTTAGCTCGCTCGTAATTCTCGGCTACCAGGCGGCGCACTTCCCCATCGATCCGCCTGGCTGTCTCCTCACTGTAAGGTCGTTGCCACAAGCGCTGCCCCCCGTCCTCGAGGAAACCCTCGTTCAGCTCTTCCAGGGCGACCGGCCCCAGGTCGCCGTTCATGCCGAACTGGGTGACCATACGTCGAGCCAACTCGGTCGCCCGCTGCAAGTCATCCGCCGGACCGGTGCTCACCTGGCCGAAAACGATCTCCTCGGCGGCTCGTCCGCCCAACGTCACCGTCATTCGATCCCGCAACTCCGCCTCGGTGAGCAGGTATCGATCCTCCAAGGGCACCTGAATCGTCACCCCTAACGCCGCAGCGCCGCGCGGCACGATGCTCACCTTGTGCACCGGGTCCGCGTGCGGCAACAGCATCCCTAAGAGGGCATGCCCCATCTCGTGGTGGGCCACGATAGCCCGCTCGCGCTCGTTGAG
>JAGHDS010000465.1 GCA_021159845.1 Anaerolineae bacterium | reverse complement strand
TTTGGAAAACACCTTAAGTTGATGCGCATGGGGCAGGTCTCAGATCTGCCCCTACTAGAAGCCTGGGCACCAGGATTTCGGGCGAAGCCAGCCCATCATTCAGACACGCTCCAACAAGTCCGGCAGTTCCATCAGCGAGCGGATGACAGGGACATCTGCGTCGTCGTGGAGGCCATGACGATCGATGAGTATGGCGGCGATGCCGATCTGTCGAGCGCCGCGCACGTCGGCCTCCGGGTTGTCGCCCACATGAGTGATACGCTCCGGCGGGGCCTGCGCCTGATCAAGAGCAGCCCGGAAGATCGCCGGATGAGGCTTTTCCGCGCCCACCCGGGCGGACGCCACGATGAAGTCCACATACTGATCCAGGCCCAGCGCCCGACACAGGTCGGGCAGGTACCAATCCCAGTTGGAGACGATGCCCAACCGGTAACCCTGGGCGCGCAGTTGCTCCAAAGCCTTGGGGACATCGGGATAGAGGCGATAGGTACTCGGATCGCGGGTGACCTCCATCAACTTGCGCACCAGGCGATCCAACAACGCCTCGTCGTCATACCCCAGCCGGGCCAGGATGCGACGTTCAATCTCGCGCCGTCGCAACCAGGCCTGCTTCTCCTCGGGGGGATAGGTCAGCGGCAGTTTAGGCGCATCCTCCGTCCATACAGCATAGGCGGCCGTCGCCAGCCGTTCAGGGTCCACATGAACCCCGGCTTCGGCGTACGCCCTCCGGTAGAACACGCCCCAATCCGGCCAGGCATGGATAAGAGTCTCGGCGAAGTCAAGGGAGATCACTTCATAGCGACGGGAACACATGAGCATCCTCGGGAGATCACATTATGAGCGAAGAACGGTGGATCGACGAGCCGGTGATGGTGCAAGCCCGCTTCCTGCCCGATGGGCAGATCATTCCAACCGCCTTCATCTGGGAGGGACACACACGTTATATCATGTCGGTAGGCCGCCAGTGGGTGGGTGACGAGCACCCATCCATGCGTCATTTCCTGGTGCAGACCGCCGCGTCCGACACCTTCGAGTTGGCGCTGGACACGGAGAAGCTGTGCTGGCGTCTGACGCGAGCCTGGATCCGTCCTGCCACCGCGTAGGCCGGTGGCTCACCTCCGAGGCAATTTCTCCAGCCGTGCGAAGGAGGCAAGCAGCTTCTTGACGCCGCGCCCATCAAAGGCGACCGTTACCTCCTCATCGTCGCCGGTCACCTGGGAGCTGACCACCACCCCCTCGCCGAACAGCTTGTGCCGTACCCGATCGCCGGGCGAGAATCGCGGCTCAATGGTTTCCTGGGGCTCGTCCGGCTCGACCGTCTGAGATGGGCTCGTCCACGTGGTCTCCCGACGCAGGGCAGCGCGCGCGGCTGCCTGGCGCGCCCAGGCATTCCGCCCCTCAACCAGTGAGGCCGGGATATCGTCCAGAAAACGGGAGCGATCGCTCACTTCGTCCGAGCCGTAAACGCGGCGACGGAAGGCATGGGTCAGAAACAGGTACTCCTTGGCTCGCGTGATCCCAACATAGAATAGCCGCCGCTCCTCCTCCATCTCCTCCGGATCGTCCAGTGAACGGGCGTGGGGGAGCAGGCCCTCCTCCAACCCGGTGATGAACACGGCCCCGAACTCCAATCCCTTGGCCATGTGCAACGTCAGCAGCGTGGGCGCATCCGTCTCCTCCGGCAGCGCGTCCACATCGGATACCAGCGCCACCTCCTGCAGGAACAGCCCCAGCGCATCAGGTTCATCGTCCTCAGCGGGAAGCACGTCGTTCACCTCAGGCACGAACTCATCATACTGGGAGGCCACATTACGCAGCTCCTGGATGTTGGCCCAGCGCTCTTCCCCCTCCTCCGTGCCATCGCGAACATAATCCGCATACCCCGATTCCTGCAACACGCGATCCAACAATTGGGAGGGCGTTAGCTCCCGCCGCGCAGCAACCCAGCCCTCAAGTAAGTCCAGGAAGCGCAGGAGCGACCTACGGGCGCGAGAGGTGAACGGGCCTGATTCCTCTCGTAGCCGGCGCAGCGCCGCCACTTGGGATACGCCCATCTCCTGTGCCCACGCGGCCAACGTCAACATCGTCTTCTGCCCGATCCGGCGCGGGGGCACGTTGACGATACGCCCCAGGCTGACATCGTCGTCAGGATTGTAAATCAGCCGCAGGTATGCCAGCAGATCCTTGATCTCCCGCCGCTCATAGAAGCGCGTAGCCCCCACCAGGCGATAGGGCATCCCCGCCGCTACGAACGCGTCCTCCAGTGCTCGGGATTGTGCGTTGGTCCGATACATCACGGCGCAATCCCCAAGTCGTAGGCTCCCCTCCTCCGTCAGCCGTCGGATCTGCCCCACCACATAATTGGCCTCGTCTGCCTCATCGTAGGCCTCATATACCGTGATCGAAGGCCCTTCCTTGCGGTCTGTGTGCAACTGCTTGGGAACACGGTGCAGGTTACGGGAGATCACCGCGTTGGCGGCATCCAGAATGATCTGGGTAGAGCGATAGTTCCTCTCCAACAGGATCACCCGCGCGTCGGGGAAATCTTGGCGAAATCGCTGTACATTGCGGTAATCGGCACCCCGGAAGCGGTAGATGGACTGATCCTCGTCCCCCACGACGAAGAGATTCCGCCACAGCGCCGATAGAAGCTTGACAAGCTCGTACTGGGCGCTGTTGGTATCCTGAAACTCGTCTACAAGGATGTGTTCGTATCGCTCCTGGTAGCGCTCGAGCACGGCAGGCTCACGCCGGAATAGGATGACAGCCTGCATGAGGAGGTCATCAAAGTCCAAAGCGTTGTTGGCCTCCATGATCTCCTGATAGCGGCGATACACTCGCCCCGCAACCTCCTCCCAATAGGTGTGCGCCTCATACTTCTCCGGCGAGATCAGCTCGTTCTTGGCGCGAGAGATCAGAGTGCGTATGGACTGGGGGCGGAATCGCTTATCATCCAGGGCCAGGTCCTTCAGCGCCTGTCGGATTACGGAGAGTCGATCGGCGTCGTCAAAAATGGTGAACCGAGGATCGAGGCCGATGTACTGGGCCTCACGCCGCAGGATGCGCACACAGACGGCGTGGAAGGTGCCCAACGTGAGGCCACGCAGCGAACCCCCCAGCAGCCCCTCCACGCGGCCGCGCATCTCTCGGGCAGCCTTATTGGTGAATGTCACGGCCATGATGTGCCACGGAGCCACCCCGCGTTTCCCCACCAACCAGGCAATGCGGTGTGTCAATACGCGCGTCTTCCCCGAACCAGGACCAGCGAGGACCAGCACCGGGCCATCCTCGGTGGTCACAGCGATACGCTGTTGCTCATTGAGTGAGGCCAGAAGGTTATCCATTGCTCATCCACACGATGGTAGAGTAGAAATTGGAGGCTTGCATATAGCCATTGTATCATTAATCCAGAGGGCGTGCCAATCGTAGTGAACAGTTACGATTAGCCCCAGATGCCGCGATAGGAGTATAATGCGAGGCGCCTGGTGGTCATACAGGGCTGATATAGCAGGAGGATGCTTTTCCAAATAGGCCAGGGTCGAATGTCGGATATGAGAGATGAGCAGGCTGATATCGAGCGCGAGTGGAATGCTGCACGCGAGCGTGTGCTCCATAGCTGGCGCTGGTACCGCTCTCGCCGGGCGGCGTTGGAGGAACGTGAGGATGCCAAGGTCGACTTACGCCGCCTGGAAACCCTCTGGCAGCGCGCTCGCGATCGGTTCCTCGCGGAAGTCGACGCTCTGAATCAACGCATCGAGATGCACAACCAAGGCGTGTCCCCCGGGCGCAGATGGCCGCGTTTAGATGCAGAGGCCGCGCTCCGGCAGATGGAAGCCGACACATCCGCGCCAGGGGAAGAGATCGCTCAGGACACCCGGGAGATAGCACCTCCGAGTCCGACATCCAAACCCATCACCCCGGCTGAGGTGGTCCTGCATCAGATCATCGCTATTCGGGAGAAGATTCCCCATACCCCTCGCTGGGAGAGTGCACGCAAGCGAGCGCTGTGGCGCTACATCGCCCGGCTGCAGGCTCAACATAACAAGGAGTAATTTCAATGGATGCCATCGCTCTACATCGTCAATCCATCGTGATCGACGCACACTGTGACACGCTGCTATCCGTGGTGTCCGGCCGTCGCTCTCTGCTCGAGCGCTCGGACGAAGGACACATCGATCTTCCCAGGCTACAAGAGGCTGGCGTCACCGCCCAAATCTTCGCCCTCTTCGTGCCCGATCCATACGCCAGCTACGCGGCTACACAGTACGCGCTGCGCACGTTGGATCATCTCTACACCGCCATCGGCGAGTCAGATGGGCGCTTGACGCTGGCGCGCACCGCGTCAGACATCGAGGATGCTCACCAGGCCGGCCGCGTGGCCGCGATCGTTGGCATGGAGGGGGCCGAGCCCCTGGACGGCTCGATCGAACTGCTACACGTCTTCCACCGCCTGGGGCTCCGGCTGTTGGGGCTCACGTGGAACCGGCGTAACGCCGCGGCGGACGGGCTTGACTTCGTGCGCACGGGCGGGGGGCTCACGCCCTTCGGCGTAAAGCTCGTGGAGGAGGCTGGTAAGATCGGGGTTGTGGTGGATGTGGCGCATCTGGCTCCTCGCGGCGTGCAAGACGTGCTTGAGATAAGTGCTCGACCTGTGGTCGCGTCTCACGCCAACGCGCGCGCCTTATGCGATCCCCCGCGCAATCTGACGGATGAACAGCTACAGGCCATCGCCAGGAGCGGTGGTGTGGTGGGGGCGACCTTCGTCCCCGCGTTTATCGCCGAGGACCCCGAGCAGGCGACGCTGGAGCGGCTTCTGGACCACATCGATCACATGGTCCAGGTGATGGGTCCGGATCACGTGGCGTTGGGCTCCGACTTCGACGGGTTCAGCGCTCCGCCGCCGCGCGGGCTGAGCTCAGTCGTTGATTTACCAAAGATCACGGCCGGGTTGATCACCCGCGGCTACCCGCCTGAGGACGTTCAGAAGATCATCGGGGGCAACTGGCTGCGCGTCTTCCGGCAAGTATGGCCCAAAACGTAACCACCCTGGCCCTCGCCCTCGCGAAACTAAACGAGCCCCTGCCCTCGGGAAGGACAGGGGCTTTGCAACCGCTGGCCCTACGCGAGGCGGGCCGAGGCGATCACGTCCAGGTCCCAACCCGCCCGCTCGCCAGCCTGGAACCGGTAGTGTCCGGCACAGGCGATCATGGCGGCATTATCCGTGCAGAGCCAGATAGGCGGGATGGAATAGGGCAAGGTCATGCGTTTCCTCAACTCCGCGCGCAGCGCGCGGTTGGCTGCTACGCCGCCACAGACGCAAACATGTCGGGCTCCGCATGCCTCCGCAGCCTGAATCGTCTTGGATACAAGGACGTCTACCACAGCAGCCTGGAAACTGGCCGCCACGTCCGCCACCGGGACAGGATCGCTTAGCTCCCGTGCCAGACGCAGGACGGCCGTCTTCAGTCCACTGAAGGAGAAGTCGAAACGGTGCTCTGGAGCGTTCAGCAGAGCGCGAGGCAGAGGAAATCTCTCGGGGTCTCCCCCCTCGGCGGCCTGCTGGATGGCCGGCCCCCCCGGGTAGGGTAATCCCAGCAGCCGCGCCACTTTGTCGAACGCCTCGCCGGCCGCGTCGTCCAATGTTCCCCCCAGCCGCTCGTACCGGCCGTGATCGTGCATCACGAGCAACTCGGTGTGGCCTCCCGACGCCACAAGCACCAGCAAGGGGAAGTCGGCCTCGCTCAGCCGCGCCCCCTGGTAAGGTGGGTCGCCAGGCCGGACCGGGTCCACCCAGTTGGAATAGATGTGCCCTTCCAGATGGTTCACAGCCACGAGCGGCAGATCGCGCCCGAGGGCGATCCCCTTCGCCGTGTTGACACCGACCAACAGCGAGCCAGCTAGCCCTGGACCATACGTGACCGCTATGGCGGTCAGGTCGTCCCACCCAACTCCAGCCTCCTCCATCGCCTGGCTGATGACCGGCAGGATGGATAACACGTGCTGTCGAGACGCGACCTCGGGGAACACACCGCCATATCGGCGATGAAGCTCGATCTGGGAGGCGACGACGTTGGACAGCAGCCGTCGGCCATCGGCCAGCACGGCCGCCGCGGTCTCATCACAGGATGTCTCGATGCCGAGGATCAGGCTCATGGGATGATCAACCGTTGCCCCGCGTAGATACGGTTCACGTTGCGGATGGCGTTCGCCGCGGCGATCTGGGAGACCGTCATGCCGTAACGACGAGCGATGCTATACAGCGTCTCGCCCCACCGAACGACGTGATAGCGGCCGGCTGCCGGTGGGGTCCCTGTCGCAGCATTCAAGCGCACGCGCACCGTGGTGGCATCCTGCTTCGAGCCATCCTTGGGGCTGCGTGTATAGGCTTCCACATAGCCCCACTGAGCCCTGGACACCCCACGATAGGCGACGGTGGTCGAGAACGGCGCATAGGCGCCCATTGATCCACCCATCGTAATCGCCGTACCCACGCGGCGGAAGCGATAATCCAGCACATCCACGATCACGTTGCCCTCAAACGTATCTGATCGCCCCGTCACGGTGATGGGGTTGCCGACCGCCTGGCCGTCGGTAGGGGTTGTCAGGATGATGCCGGGATGAGCGCTCGGGATGTGCAGTTCCTGCCCGACGTAGATCACGTTGCGATTGGCGATGTGATTGCGACGGACGATCTCGCTCACGGAAACGCCATGCCCCTGGGCGATGCGATAGAGATTATCGCCAGGGTGGACATGGTAGCCGACTTCAGTCGTGGGGCCAGGTGTAGCCGTGGGGGAGGGGGTTGGAGTGCCTTCGTGAGGGATGATCAACCTCTGTCCCACGTAGATCAGGTTCGGGTTGCGCAAGTGGTTCGCGGTAACCAACTGGTGCACGGTGGTCCCG
>JAGHDS010000507.1 GCA_021159845.1 Anaerolineae bacterium | reverse complement strand
TTTGGAAAACATCATAAGCTTCATGGCCTGTTTGCTCCTTCCATGTTCCTTAGGTTCAAGGCTGGATCTCTCATCTCCGCTGTATATTACTTGACACCTTTGGAATCGGCTGTCACCCTCCATACCGCCGTCGAGCCTCTTCCAGGAAGATGTTCGCCGTCAGATCGTCAATGTTGCAGAGGTTAACCTCACGGACCGAGCTATCGGGGTGATCGGCGAGGAACCGTTCCACCGCGTCCAGGATCACGCGGGCGGCCCGTTCCTTCGGGAAGCCGAAGATGCCCGACGAGATGGCCGGCAGCGAGACGGATTGCAGGCCGTGTTCGGCCGCCAGGCTCAGCGCCGAAGTGACAGCCGAGGCCAGAAGCTCATCCTCATCACCACGGCCGCGCCAGACGGGACCGACAGCGTGGATAACGTACCGGGCGGGCAGCTTCCCGGCACCCGTGATGGCCGCAGATCCTGTCCGTACTGGACCATGCTCCTGCACCCAGCGATCGCTCTCCTCCTGGATCTCATGGCCTCCCCTGCGGACGATGGCGCCAGCCACGCCACCGCCGTGAGCCAGCCTCCCATTCGCCGCGTTGACGATCGCATCCACCGGCTCCTGGGTCAGATCGCCCTGAACGATACGAAGAAGCTGCCCGACCGGCGTTCGATGTTCATATAAGATCTTTCGTGTCATCGTGCCCTCCTTGTGAACTAAGACGATACGATGATGCACATCTCGTTGAACGCGCTCATCATCAGGGCCGCAGACGTGAGGAAGTCGGAGGGGACAACTCCTCCACACGGCCGTGTGGTCCTACACGCACCCGTCGCACGTATTCTGCAGGCAAATCGAACGCGAAGCGCGATGGCGTGCGTACGAAGCCATCCCCGCGGTCCCGCACGGAGCATAAATATAGACGCTCCTTGGCGCGCGTCATCCCCACGTAGAACACCCGCCGCTCTTCCTCCAAAGCATCCTCGTCATCCAGCGTTGTCCATAGCGGAAGATTCTCCTCCTCAACGCCGATGATGATCACCACCGAGAATTCCGTCCCCTTCGCGTTATGCATCGTCATCATCGTTACCCGATCCTCAGGCGCCCCGGTGCCCTCGGTACCCAGGCTGGTCACAAGTGCCTGGTAATCCAGGAACGCACCAAGGGAGAGGTCCTTGCTGAATCGAGCGAAGGTCCTCACCTGATCCATAAATGCATCACGCAGGATCATCCATGCCTCGTCCTCCGCCAGCGGTGGCGGCGTCGATTGCTCCATTTGCTCCCAGAGCCGTCGAGCCCGCGCTTGCTCAAGGGAAGGTAATTGGGCAACGAGTTCGTCTTCCAGAAATGCCGTGTGATCGTGGTTGTGATGGTAGACGCGTAGGGCACCATGCCAAAGCGCCATGTTCTCATCTTCCAACGCGACCTCGGCTCCCAACATCCCTAATCCCACCAGCGGCAAGAGCTCGGACAGAGCTCCCAGGGCTGTGCGCTTACGGCTCTCCTCCAGCAGCGTGAGGAAAAGGTCTCGTGTTTGCTGGACGTCCGCGGCCGCGCGATGTTCCACCCGCTCGGCCAGATTCAACCGACGTAGCAGATGCTCCAGGCTATAGCTCGGCTCGCCCGGCAGCAGCCGTTGGGCCAGGACAAGGGTATCCAGCGCTGGGTTGCGAAACGGGCGACCGAGGAGCCGGGAGGCATCGCGGTCGATGAACCGGTTGTCGAACGCGAGGATGTTATGCCCCACGACGGTCGCCTCACCTACATATGCCAGGAATCGTGGCAAGACGTGCTCGATCGGTTCGGCGTCCTCCACGTCAGCCCACGTGATCCCGTGCACAGCGGTGGCCGCGGCGGGGATTGATCCCCTCTTCGGCCGCACACGGGAGAAGAAGGGTGGTCCGGCGTCCCTCTGATGCTCTATAACCTGTGCTCCGATCTCCAGTATCTCGTCCCGACGCGGGTTCGTGCCGGTGGTCTCCAGATCGTAGACGACAAAGCGGCCATCTGCGAGCCGCTCATAGGTGGCCAACACATCCTGGGCCAGCCGCCAGGCAACGGCCGCCAGCGCGCTGCTCACCGCGCGCTGCGGTGGGACGTGGATAACCAGCGGCTGCGATCCCCCTGTTGATATCTCGATGCGACGCGCCTCAGCCGACAGATCCAGCACTACACTAACCCGATGAGCCAGATAGGCCTCCAGGGCGCGCTTCAGGACGGCCGCCGCACACGCCCCGTCGATGGTGGCAGGTGCATGGATGACCAGCGGAAGATTATGGTCTATCCAGTCTCGGATCTGCGTCACGGCCTTGGGACGGGCGACGAAGTCAGCCCAGCCGCGTAGAAGCTGCATCTCCCCGGAGTCAAAGGGCGAGCGCCGGGCGGCCAGCGTGTCCAATACCCTCTCGACGATCACCTCAATTGGCTCATCGGCCAGGGGGCGCAGGTCCGATTCGAACAGGTCGAGGAAGGCTCGAAGGTTGGCCCTGGTCAACGGGCTGAGCTCTGGGAAGCGATCACTGCGACGCGCCAACTCGGTCAAGCCGATCCCGTGCCGCCTCGCCAGGCGCTCCAATTGCATGATCGTGAGCTCATCCGCCAGGGTACGCGGGAAATTCAGCGCAGCGACGACATCGGCATCAGGTACGGCGGTCAGAGAACGAATCAGGTAGAGGTAACGTATGATCTCCCGCACCATAGGGCGTTGAAAGAAGGGAGCTTTCTGCACGCGGTGCACCGGGATGCCGCGTTGAGCTAGGTAGCCCTCGAGAGCTTCGGCCAGCCGATGGGTACGGTACAGGATGGCGATGTCGCCATAACGGTAGCCGCACTCATCATGCAACCGTCGGACCAATGATGCCACCAAGGCTTGCTCTTGATCCGTTGTAGCCAGCAGGTAATGATAGATGGGATTGCCACGGGAGTGAACGGAGCGTAGGTAGGTCGGGTGTTTGGGATCCCGCCAGGGGAAGGGGCGCCCTTTGGCAATGAAGCGTTGGGCAGCGTAAAGGATCGTCTGGGTGGATCGATAACTTTCCTCGAGAGCGACCACCCGGGGCCGGTAGATGCGACGGAAGCGCTCGATCAGGGAAGGCTCGGCCCCTCGCCAGCCGTAGATCGCTTGGTCCCCGTCCGCTACAACAGTGATATCACTCCCAGGCGGCGCGAGTAGGGCTAGGAGCCGGTATTGGGCCAGGTTGATATCCTGATACTCGTCTACCAGGATGTGATTGAGCCGGGCCTGCACTTCGTGCCGGACATCCGGCCGGCGTGCCAGCAATTGCACAGCATAGTAGATCAGATCGTCGAAGTCCAACGCATGGTGATCACGCAGCCATTCCTGATAGACGCCAGCTACGTCCGAGTAGACAGCATTGACCTCGCCGCGGGCTGGCAGGATGGTCGGGTCCTGCATTGCCGCCTTCTTACGGCTGATGTAATCTTGCAGCGCGTGCTCGGGATACAGCTCCAAGCTCAGATTCAGCAAGCGCGCGGCCTCGCGGATAGCCAGGCTCTGCATCTCCTCATCCGCGACCACGAAGTCCGCGGGTAGGTCGATGGTCTCGCCATACTCACGTAGGAAGCGCAGCGCAGTTGCGTGGAGCGTGTGCACCTGTACATCCTCACAACGCGCCTCGACCAGATGCTCCAACCGCGAACGCATCTCCTCGGCCGCGCGGTTCGTAAAGGTCACGGCCAGGATATGGTCGGGTGGAACATGGTTTTGAAGGATGAGGTATGCAACCCGAAAGGTGACGATGCGAGTTTTGCCGCTACCCGGGCCGGCGATCACCAATAATGGACCCTGCGGCGCTGTGACCGCCTCGTATTGGCGGCGGTTCAGCAAGGCTGCCAGTTTACCCCATTGACGTTTGAACTGTTTCCCCATAAGCCCTGCTCACCATCATGCCCGGAAAAGTAAAAGGGGCCGCAGTGACCCTGGCAGCCCCTCTGATGAGCTCAACCGCTTAGCATCGAAGCGATCAACGCCTAGCCGCGGCGCACTTCGCACAAAGTTTAGTATCGGGCAATATCTTTAGCCGCTCCGGGTCAATGGGTTGGCCGCACACCTCGCAAATGCCATATCGTCCCTCCCGAGCCCTCTCAAGGGCGTCCTCGAGGGATGCGATTTTCTCTCGAAGGCGATCGCGCTCAGCCAGGTTCATCTCCCACTCGTAGAGCATAGTGCCGCCTTGTCCCAGGCCAAAGTCGGGTCGTTCGGTTAGCTGTTCCTCTACGGTTGCTAGTTTCTCTCGAGCTTTGGCCAGCTCCTGTTCGAGACGAGCGATTTCAGACTGCGCTGTCGTGATCACCATGACCTCCTTGAGCTCACCTACCTGATTACCAGATAGCGTGCTCTCTCCATCAAGCCCCATCAGAATCAAAAACCCATCACACGCGGCCACTCTATATTTCATCATCACCACAGACATGCTTTCCACATACATGCACACTCCACACCCCACCCACAACGACAAATTCCGGTAAGCCACACGAGCCTACCGGATCTGTATGCATTCACGTGTACCTGTATGGCGGGCTCGCATCAACACGATGCATGTCGGAGAGGGAATCCGTCCTACGAAGAGGTGAAAGGGTTTCTTACGCGTTATGCAGGTTTAGACAATCATCAACGCGGCATTCACATGGCTCACGCGCCCCCAATGATATCCTGCGCGTGGGTACGAAGCCACGCCTTTGTCATCTCACATATGCCGACGACACACTTGGGGAGCCACCGCTTCAGCCAGATGCCTTGAATCGGAACGTGATGCGTCCACGTGTCAGATCATAAGGTGAAAGCTCCACACGGACGCGGTCACCCAAGAGGACTCGGATATAGTGCCTCCGCATCTTGCCCGACAAATAGGCCAGAACCTCATGTCCATTGTCAAGCTCCACGCGGAACGTCGCGTTAGGCAGTGCCTCAACGACAGTGCCCTCAACGGATATCTTCTCTTCCGTCTTTGCCATCTTATTCCCTTCCCCCGCGCTTCTTTTCCCAAAGAGCGCGCCACGGCCCCGCTCTCTAGACGAAACCGTGACGCACCCTTTTCACAAGTTTAGAGTCTACTTCTTTGCGCTTACCTTCGCGATTCCCGTTCCGCACGCTTACGAGCCGCCCGACGCGCTTTGCGGATAGCCTTCTTACGTTTGAGGCGCCGCAGTTCGCTCTTCGGCGTGAACCAACGCTTCTTGCGAACCGTACTGAGAATGCGCTCCTCCGTTACCGCCTTTCGGAACCTTTTCAGGAGACTCTCAGGAGATTCTCCCGGACGTAGTTCGACAGTAATGGCTGCTCACCTCCCTCTGTGTCAGGATCTCCTCCATGATAATACACACCCGGATTATGCAACTACCCTACCTGATAATAACAAAAACCCCGGTGCGATATCCATCCACCGAGGTTTTCAAGGGCCCCGCCAAGGATTTTATCCCTTGCGTGCCACATGCGCTGATGCCTGAGAAGTTCGCTTCTCCAACTCTATCACATGGGCTACCCTCACACCTCGGTTTATTGTAGTGAAGGGTACCACCATCTCACTACCATATTCATTATACCAAACCCCTATGATGGTGTCAAGCCCGTGTTGTGCGTGCGCCAAGAGATCGTTACCAGGTGGTGATGGAGATACTGGACAGAGCAGGCCCTCCT
>JAGHDS010000495.1 GCA_021159845.1 Anaerolineae bacterium | reverse complement strand
GGTCGGAGGGGGACGTCCAGGCTCGAAAGCTGGCCCGCCGGCTGGGCGATCTATCCTTGATGCCGCTGGAGAGCCCAGACGCCGCGCTAGCTGCCGTGGTGGACGGACGGGCAGATGCTGCGTTGGTGGATGGCGTAGCTGCGGCGTTGGCCGTTGGTAAGGGGGACCCGTTGGCCATCGTGGGGGAGCCGATCTCCTCAGCGCCGTATGTCATCGTGACCCCTGCGAAGGCCCACGTCCTGCTTGCTGAGATCAACAAGGCGCTGGCGGAACTGGAGGCCGTTGGGACGATGGAGACGCTGCGGGTACGCTGGTTCGGCCCAGGGTGGAGCCGGTAGGGGCTTCAGTCAACGGTGCGGATGATGGTAAACGTTGTCCGCCCGTCCCTTATCTCGATGTCCTGACGGTAGATGCGGCCGTTGATCTCGGCCTCGATGCGGTATTTCCCGACGGGCATATCGGCCAGCATGAAGTTCTCGCCCCAGTCGTCGTCGGGGTTGATGTCGGGCAGGTTGAGGTAGGTATACACCTGTTGCCATATGCGATCGAGGTGGGGCGCCCGGTAGATAAGGATGGGAACGTTTGCCCAGGCTCGCCCCTTTGAGTCAAGTAGCCGCCCGGCCAGGGTGCCGTACCCCGGCGTGGGCTTGAGCCATAGCTCAGGATTGCGGGTGTGCGCGTAGTCATTCTTGCCAACGCGCACCTCGATGTGAAGATGTGGGCCCAGGGCAATGCCGGTCATCCCGACTCGGCCGATGGGCTGGTGGGGCTGGACCCTTTCGCCGGGGTTCACGTCGATCTCGGAGAGGTGGCCGTAGAGGACGAACACAGGCTGGCCGTGGTAGGTGCGTAGCAATCGCAGGATGATGAAATTGCCATAAAAGTTGGGTTCCAGCCCGACGACTCGGTTCGCGTCGGAGCCGGCGTCTACGACGTCCGCCTCGGCGACGGCCAGCACGGGGGTGCCCTCTTTGTTAACGAGGTCAGCGCCGTGATGAGGTAGGTACTGCCCGTGGCCATCCGTGCCGTAAGGATACCATGGGCTGGCATAGATGTTCCCGCCAGGGCCAATGGGACGTTCCAGCCAGTAGTGATCATGGGCCTGAGCCGGGTCGGGTGTGGGCCATAAGCGCCCTGGTGTGATCGTTGGCGTCCCATTTGGTTTGACCGCGATGATAGTGGGTAGCGGGATCGTGGAGGAGATAGGTGATGTCGCAGTCGGCCGTGGCGTTGCAGTGCTGGCGGTTGTTGGCATGGGCGTGTGCGTTGGAGATGATGTAGGCGTCGACGTTGAAGTGGGTGTTGGCGTGTTTGTGGAAGCAGGTGTTGGAACAGCAGTGGTTGAGATGGGGGTTGGGGAAGGCCCGCTGATCCCAAGGGCGAGCTGAGGCAGGGAGGATGGATTGAGGGGGGCAGCGCAGCCGCTGAGCACGGGAATTGTCCCAATAAGGCCCAAGCGTACAGCCCCCAGGGCGAGGATGAGCAGGAGTACTAAACCGATCGTGTATAATATGCGCAGCCGCCTACTGCGCTGTCGCTTGCGTAACGTATAACTGGTTAAGCGGGGCACGCTTTTGTTGCCTCCCAATATGGAATACATTGACGTTTTGAGCGCGAGCATCATAGCACAGCGCGGTTGGCGCGGCAAACGGCTTCTACGTCCGGTTGGGTGGGACACTGGATGGGCGTAATTCAGGGCAACGGAGGGTAATCATGCCAGAGTTTGGAACACCTTTTTCGGGGCTGACGAGCGGGAAGAAGCTTACGAATGCGGAACTCGTCCGAGCCATTCGATTCATGGTCGCTGCGGAGTATGAAGCGGTCCAAATGTACATGCAGCTCGCTGAGTCGACGGACAACGAGCTCGCCGTTGAGGTTCTGAAGGATATCGCCGATGAGGAGCGCGTGCACGCCGGGGAGTTCCTCCGGCTTCTCTACGAGCTGGCCCCGGACGAGAAGGAGTTCTACGCGGAAGGGGCCAAAGAGGTCGAGGAGGAGATCAAGAAGTTGGGGCGATAAGCTATCGGCAGGTTCCGTTCTTCGTGCTGGATCACGGAGTATGAGTAGAGGCGAGGCATGTCTCGCCTCTGCGACAAAGGGCGCGGGGGTATGCGATTCGACATTCTGACCCTGTTCCCAGGTATGTTTGAAGGCCCGTTCGGTGATAGCATCATCAAGCGAGCGCGGGAAGCGGGGATCATCTCCATCCATATTCATAACATCCGTGATTTCGCTACGGATAAACACCATATAACGGATGATTATCCCTACGGCGGCGGTGGCGGCATGGTGATGAAGCCAGAGCCTATTTTCGCGTGCGTGGAGCATGTGCTGGCTGATGTACTGCCAGAGGAAGAGGCGCCGCCGATCATCTTGCTGACTCCACAGGGACGGCTGTTCACACAACAGGTGGCAATGGAACTGGCCCAGCGCCGACGCTTGGTCTTGATCTGCGGTCGATATGAGGGGGTGGATGAGCGGGTGCGTGAGCACCTGGTCACGGATGAGATCTCCATCGGGGACTATGTGCTCTCCGGTGGTGAGATCCCGGCTATGGTGGTCGTGGACGCGGTGACCCGGCTGTTGCCTGGAGCGCTGGGCTATGCTATGGCGCCGCTGGAGGATTCCCACGCGATGGGGCTGTTGGAGGGGCCGCAATACACCCGGCCAGCAGAGTTCCGCGGCTGGCGGGTGCCCGATGTGCTGCTCTCTGGGAATCATGCGGAGGTGGCGCGCTGGCGGCGACAACAGTCGCTGCGTCGTACGCTGGAGCGGCGACCGGATCTACTAGCGAGCGCCACGCTCACGCAGGAGGATCGCGAGTTCCTGGCCTCCCTTGGGTATCGTGGCCCCTTCTCTGACGACAAGAGAGAGGAGTGATGGAGGGAGCGACCTTCTGGTAACGATCTCTTGGCGCACGCACAACCCGAATTTGCCGCACTGCTCCGGGTATGCTATACTTGCGGCTTGTGACGTGAGTAAGATCGTGATAATGCATCTCTCTGAAGGGTGATACGGCCATGAGCACACTAATGCAATTCCTAGAGCGTCCGGAGCCCAATCCGAATATCCCCGACATCCGGCCTGGTGACACCGTGCGTGTGCACAATCGAATCGTTGAGGGGAACCGCGAGCGCGTCCAGGTGTTCCAGGGCGTGGTGATACGTATCCGCAAGGGCGGGGTGAATGCCAACTTTACCGTGCGCCGGATCGCCGCCCATGGCGTTGGCGTGGAGCGTACATTCCTCTTCCACTCACCGCGCGTGGAGAAGGTGGAGGTGCTACGCCACGGCAAGGTGCGGCGGGGCAAGCTCTACTTCCTGCGTGAGCGGCGGGGCAAAAAGGCACGGCTGAAGGAAGTTCGCCGGACTGCATCGAACAATTCGTGAGGAGGACGTGGTAGTCGTTGGGGGACCGGGACTGGGGACGTCATCTGAAAATCGTTGAAGGAGCGCAGACATCGTGCTGCGCTCTTGTCATTTGTAGGACATAACGCGAGGAGAATCCCGCCACAATGCGTGAGATCGCGTCGTTGCGCCGGGAGGTGGCGCTTTGGACAGCAGGGTACCAG
>JAGHDS010000440.1 GCA_021159845.1 Anaerolineae bacterium | reverse complement strand
TTACCTCGCTCTGGGTCTCGTTGACCAGATCATGGTAATTATCGCGCAACCAGTTGCTCAGGAACTGGTTGCCAATCGCCAGATATCCGTAAACCCGGCGCAGGTATCCCAGCTTGACGAGGCTGTACACGAAGTTGCGAATGCTCATCTCCGGCTGTTCGACAATGGCGGGCAAATCGGACTCGCTGAGAAGGCCGTGTTTGGAGACGGCGAGTACGATGCGACGTTCGGTGGGGGCCAGATGGCGGAAGTCGATCGTGCAGAAGCTGGCCAGCATCTCGTCTACCATCAGGTCCGCCTCGGTGGGGAGACGCAGCGAATTGTCCTCCTGCCACAGTCGCTGGCACAGCACCTGTATCAGGTACGGATGCCTGTTGGTGTATTCGCAAATGGCGTCGACGACCTCATCGCTGGCCTGCACGGGGGTGTCGCTCTTCGTCTGCCGTATGAGGTTCCTGGCTGCCTCGGGGTCGAGCTCCCACAGGTTGCGCAGCCCAAAGCCGAACAGGAAGGGAGATGTCGCCCAATCGCTGGCCATGTCGTTCAGTCGGGTGAGCGCCTTGGTACTGGTCATGAGCACTCGAAGCCCCTGCCCGGCCTGGAGGGCCTTGCGCAGGAGTTTGAGCCCTTGTGGATCGTTCTGCCCTACGTTGATGAGGGCTTCGGTCTCGTCGATCAGTAGGAGCGCCTTGCGCTCTTTCCGCTCGGCCGCTCGCCGCAGCGCCCGGAGCTGCTCGACCACGTCGGCACCGCTCAGAGTGGAGACGTCCAGGTCTAGCTCCTGGAGCCGATCGCTTGCGTCCTCGAGGGCGTAATACAGCTCACGAGCGAGATCGGCGCTTGTCTCACATCCTTGTATGTCCCAGAAAATCGGGATGTACTGATCGTGCTGCCTGGACGTCAAGAACTCAATCTGGCGCAGGAGTGAGGTCTTGCCGATCCGTCGGTTGCCGACGATCCATACAGCATCGTCCGGGCTATGTAATAAGTGATCTATAATCTCTTGCCTGCCATAATGGTGTCGGTCGATGACATAGCTGCCAACAATATATGGGTTACGCACGGCTATCCTCTCTTCTTCACGGCATCGTCATCCTGACTGATGACGCCGAATGATCTCATATGCCCGCTCGGTGTCCTCTAACGTGATATGATTCCGTCCGGCCTCGATCATCTGGTTCACAGCTTCCAGGCAGATCTGTTGAATGCGATGCGGGCGACCCTCGCTCTTCTTGATCACGAATTGGACGGCATCCTTATCCCAACGATAGACCCCCTTCACGGGTTCCTCGATGAGCTCCCTGGCTTCTTCTGGCGTGAACGGGCGCAAATGGATCTCGTTGAAGAGGTTATACCAGGGGCTTTCGATGCGATCCCACTCCTTGCTGATCTGAATCCCGGCTACCACGGCCCCCAGGTTGCGGGTGAACGTCCGCATGAAGATGCGGCGAAGCTGTTGCTGAATAATGGGATCGTAGTTGTTCAGGATGTCCATCTCGTCCATGAGCAGGATGATCCGGGTCTCTTTTGTCTCGCCTTCCTCATTCAGGGCCGTGAGCAGCGTGCGCAGGTCGGCTGTGAACTCGCGATCCGTGTATGTCTCGGCCGGCATCTTATCGAAGAGGAGATCCAGGTCCTTGTGTATGTAATTCCGCACAGTGACGGCGATCTCCTCCATCAAGGTGTGGAAGAAGAGCTCCTGAGGGGTCCCCTCCAGGTCCATGTAGATTGGGATGAACCGGTACTCTGGGTCGTCGCGTTGGGCGAGCTGGTTGGCGATCTGGTGCAGCATGGTCGTCTTGCCGATGCGCCGCTCACCGTGGATCATAATGCTGTTGGAGTGCAGCATCTGGATGATCCGTTGCAGCAGCTCGCGACGGCCGAAGAACATGTCGGGACGCCGGATGGGTTCACCTGAGATGTAGGGGTTGAATTTGCGCTCGATGGCCTGGCGCGGCCGGCTGCGCGCGTTGTAGTACGTCAGCCCGCCGTATCCCAGGCCGACGACGGCCGCCGCGGTGATCAGAGCCAGAACAGCCAGCCCGGCAGGTGACATGGCTCCCAGCAGGGGGACGCCGATGATAAGCCGTTGTTTGGGAACCTCAATGACGAGCTTCTCCGGTCGTGAATAGTTGAAATCGATATCGCGTGACATCACCTCGAAGGTATAGGCCCCAGGTGCCAGCCCTTTGTAGATGCGCACGAGCTCTCGCGTGGCGGACCACGGCGTACTTCCCGCGTCGGAACGGTACAGGCGGTATAGGTAGGTGAGATCGGCGGAGTTCGTCCAGAGGTCACCGCCGCGGTAGATGATGGCGATGTTCCCATCGAAGACTTTCACGTGTCGGCTGGCAGGCAGGCTGATGGTCACGTTTCCCTTGGGAACCGTTGGGGAGCTGGCCTCGGTGATCCGACCGTTGACGGACTGAATCCTCACCCACGGGGCGGAGTGTTCCGGCTGGTGCCACGAAAGCCCGGACACCGTCCCTAACCAGAAGGCGCCGCTGTCGGTTTCGGCGATTGCGGTGACCTCGTTGCTAGCCAGGCCGTTTAGTCGGGTATACGTCTGCCAGCTTCTCCCATCGTACCGGCTCAGCCCTCCCACCGTGCCGATCCAGAGATCCCCGTCGTGGGCGCGAAATAGGCTGTATAC
>JAGHDS010000251.1 GCA_021159845.1 Anaerolineae bacterium | reverse complement strand
GTCAACGCTGGGAGTATGTGTACAATGTAGTCAGGCCCCATCAGGGGAAGGGGATGGAGGGCCAGCCACCGTTGACCGTGCTGAAGCGGCTCGGATATGATGGGGATGAGCGCATCGCTCTCTTCCCCACGATCCTGTTGGATCGTATCTCGACGGATTTGGTGCTCGCTGCCTCCCACCCCCCTGGTAACGATCTGTTGACCTATTATAAACGTCGACTCACCCGTGCCTTTTGGCGGGAAGCCTACAGGTTAATTGGCGCTGGCATCATCGTGATGGGATGATGTATAATGAAGCCGATCCATAGAGAGCACAGAGTGCTTATCCCGTAGAGCATATGTCCAGAGAAGCGCGACATGTCGCGTTTCTACGCGGGCATGCTCATTGGGGATGAGCGCAGCGAGATTCATCTCGCCCGAGGGGGAGTGTCCCGTGTCGAGATAACAAACGATCCTGTCTACGAGGTATGAGCTGTGCTTCCTGCGCCCACCATATCGAACAAGCCCTCAAGAAGATCCCAGGCATCCTGGACGTCGTGGTGAACTTGGCCATTGAGGAAGTAACTGCAGGGAGAACTTGCTAGCGGCGATGAAGCCGACCTTCTCCGGCGGCCAGTTATTCGGCTGCCGATCACTATCTCTAAAACGAATGGAGGATGACCATGCTGGCATGGTGGCAAAAGGCTGTCTTCTACCAGATATATCCTCGCAGCTTTGCTGATCGCAACGGAGATGGTATTGGCGATCTGGCGGGGATCATCGAACACCTGGATTACCTGAAGGACTTGGGGATCGATGCCATTTGGCTTTCACCGCACTATCCGTCGCCCCAGTTCGACTGTGGATACGATATCTCAGATTATGAGAACGTCGCGCCGGAGTATGGCACGCTCGACGAGTTCAAACGTTTCCTGGATGAGGCCCATCGGCGCGATATCCGTGTTATCCTGGATCTCGTGTTGAACCACACCTCACATTTGCATCCATGGTTCATCGAGTCCCGATCCAGTCGGGATAATCCTAAGCGGGATTGGTACATCTGGCGTGATGGCAAGGACGGGGGGCCACCGAACAATTGGTATTCGATCTTCGGCGGGTCCGCCTGGGAGTATGACCCAACTACCGGCCAGTACTACTATCACTTTTTCCTCAAGGAACAGCCCGACCTGAACTGGCGCAACCCCAAGGTGAAGGAGGCTATGTTCAATGTCGTCCGCTTTTGGTTGAATATGGGAGTGGACGGCTTCCGTTTAGACGCTGTCGGTACCATCTTCGAGGATCCGGACTTCCGTGATCACCGTTCCAGGTTCACCCAGGCCGATCTGTATAAGGCGCTCTTGGCGATCCGGGGCGAGGAGAAGGGACGGGCAGCCTACCTGCAGGAGAAAACCGGGGAGATGTTCCGGTATCAACGTGACTTGCCCGAGGTGCACGACCTGATGCAGGAGCTGCGAGCCGTGGTCGATGAGTTCCCGGACCGCGTCCTGGTGGGAGAGGCGGATGACATCGCCTACTACGGTGATGGGACCAATGAGTTGCACCTCGTCTTCAATTTCCCGCTGATGCGAACGGATCGGCTGACGCCCGCCTGGGTGCGAGCCAACCAGCAGGATCGCCTGTCCGCGCTGCCCCCCGGTGCCTGGCCTTGCAATACACTGAGCAACCACGACTCCCCGCGGATCATCAGCCATTTCGGTGACGGCGAGCACGACGCTGAGTGGGCCCGTATTTGTCTGGCACTCATGTTGACCCTGAAGGGGACTCCTTTCCTCTATTATGGAGAGGAAATTGGCATGACAAACCTCCCGTTAGAGGATATCGGCCAATTCCGAGATACATTGGGCATTCGAGCGTACCACACGCTCATACAGGAATTGGGGATGTCCCCCACAGAGGCCCTGGCGATCGCTAATGAGGTGGGGCGGGATAAATGTCGCACGCCGATGCAGTGGGCTAGCGCACCCAACGCGGGGTTTAGCCCGGCGGGTGTGCAGACATGGCTGCCGGTGAACCCTAACTACGCCCAGGGTGTGAATGTGGCGGACCAGACGGAGGACCCAAACTCGCTACTCAGTTTCTACCGACACCTGCTGGCCGTGCGTAGGCGAACCCCCGCGCTTATCGATGGCGATTACGTGCCTCTGCATGAGGATGCGGAGGATTACCTGGCCTTTCTCCGGCGCAGCGAGGCAAGTGGGCAGAGCTGCTTGATCGTGTTGAATATGTCGGATCGCCCGCAAAAGCTGGACTTTGACAAGAATGGTAGAGCGGCCAGATTGATCTTCTCCAGCCGAGATCGGCCAACCTCAGAGGATCCCCTCTCGGCGCTTCCCATTGGTCCCTTTGAGGTATACATCGGCGAACTGATCGGATAAGCTCTGACAGACGCAATGAAACTGGTGGGAGAGAAAAGCCCGCCAGAATGAGAGGGGGGCACATGTCGCGTGCTCGTTGGTGGGTATTTCTGCTGATTTCCGTGCTGTTGGCGGGCTGCATCGTGCCGCCCATTACGCCGCCGACCATCCCCGCTCCCACTCCAACGCCGACCGCCGGCCCGACCCCAACGGCAGCACCAACAGCCCTCCCGGAAAGCCCGCTACGTTGGTGGAACGATACCGTCTTCTATGAAGTCTTCGTGCGCAGCTTCTACGATAGTGATGGCGACGGCGTAGGGGACCTGAACGGCCTCATCGAGAAGCTGGATTACTTGAATGACGGTGATCCCTCGACCACGGATGATCTGGGCATCACCGGTATCTGGCTCATGCCGATCATGGAGTCGCCCAGCTATCACGGCTATGATGTGGTAGATTACTACCATGTAGATCGGGACTACGGGACGAACGAGGACTTCTGCCGGCTGATGGCGGAGGCCCATCGCCGTGGCATCCGGGTGATCATCGACATGGAGCTGAACCACACCAGCTCCCAACACCCCTGGTTCCAGAGCGCCCGTAGCGATCCACACAGCCCCTATCGGGACTTCTACATCTGGTCCGACGAGGACCCAGGCTACAAGGGACCGTGGGGGCAGCGCGTCTGGCATCGCACCGCCACGGGATATTACTACGGCATCTTCTGGGAGGGAATGCCG
>JAGHDS010000254.1 GCA_021159845.1 Anaerolineae bacterium | reverse complement strand
GCCCTGGCCTTCATCCTCTTCCTGCTCGACATCAAAGCTCCCACCCACGGGGTGCTGACGGCAGCGGGCATTGGCTCCTTCATCCTCGGGGCAGCCATCCTCTTCAACGTCCCGGACGTGGGCATCCCGTGGCCAGCGATCATCGGGCTCTCCCTGGCAACGGCGGCCTTCTTCGTCTTCGCCCTCACCAAAGCGGTGAGCGCTCAACGCCGTCAACCCACCACAGGCACCGAGGGACTGATCGGCAAACGCGCCGTGGTGCGCACCGAACTCAATCCCACCGGCACCGTC
Organism: Anaerolineae bacterium; assembly: GCA_021159845.1. GTDB lineage: Bacteria > Chloroflexota > Anaerolineae > DUEN01 > DUEN01 > JAGHDS01. Next base: position 3,248 of record JAGHDS010000254.1, on the reverse strand, counting down.
TTCCTGCAAGGCGAGCTATGGCAAGCCATCGCACAAGACGGCCCCATCGCCGTAGGAGAGGAAGTCCAGGTGCTCGCCCGGGAAGGAATGCGCCTGATCGTGCGGAGCGCCGAACCATCCCGTCAGCCATAACACGTCGCGTCTATCATACCACATATGGTATATACAAGAGCGCAAGGCACTACATATAGCACCATCATCTACCCAAGGTTCGGCGGGAGCCGGAGGCACACATGAACCGCGACCGGCTGCTAGCCTGGATGATCACAGCCCTCATTCCCCTACTCCTGAGCCTGCCCATCGTCCCCTATGTACAAGCGCACCCCATTTCCCAGAACTCTGCCTCCCGGCCAGGCCCCACACCGGCTCTGTCGCTCGGGTGGACAGTCGATGGCACACTCATCCTCGCCACACCCGGCAGGGTATTCCAACTCGAGGCAAATGGGACCTGGCGCCCCACCCCGGCATCTCCGGGAAGTGGTCTCCACCTCACCACCACAGCGGCCACGTCCTCATCATCCCAACGTCGGCTGGCACGACTTCTGGGCGGCCCTGGCTGGGTGCTGGGAAGCCCCCAACTCTCCCCCGACGGCAAATGGCTCGTCGTCGAACGAGCGCCGACGGGCAGCGAGACGATGGGATACTCCGAGCTATGGCTGGCCGATCGTGCAGGGAACTCGCTCCGACGCATCGCTCAAGAAGGCGCCCACGCTCCTGCCTGGTCCCCCGACGGCAGGAAGATCGCCTACCTGCGTGGGAACACTGTCTGGCTCTACGACATGGCGAACTCACAGGCCCATCCCCTTGCCAGCCCACCGATTCGCCGATTCGCTGATTCATCGACCACCCGCTCAGGGTGGCGAGCTCACCGACTTGCCAGCCCCCCTTCCCTCACCCCACCCGCGACCATCCGGGTCCTGCACCGTCCGGACAACCCCTGCCGGGATCGACCTGCCTGGGCTATCGACGAGATCCCCTTCGAGGAATACCTGCGCCACGTGGTCCCCGCCGAGGTTCCCGCGTGGTGGCCCAAAGCTGTCTTGCGCGCCCAGGCCATTGCCGCCCGCACTTACGCCTGGTACCAGGTACTCCAGGGACACCCCGACTTCGACGTCACCGACTGGACCGACTACCAGGTCATGTGCGATGCCACCTACCCGGCCACCGACGCCGCCGTGGCCGCCACCCAGGGTGAATACCTGAGCTACAACGGTCTTCCGATCCTGGCCCAGTACGGCGCTGAAAACGGACATCCCACCCAGAGCGGAGGACTGCCATACCTGAGCGCCGTGCCCGATCCCGTCAGCCTGGGGCACCCGCGCCGCGGCCACGGACACGGTCTCAGCCAGTGGGGCGCGTACCGTTGGGCCACCCGCTATGACTGGGATGCTCTCCAGATCCTGGCGCATTACTATACGGGCGTCCAGATACGCCGCGCGAACGAATCATCCCCCTTCGTCCTGGGCATCACCGCTCCCTGGAATGGGTGGTTCTACGGAGGCTCCGGCGCCTGGCTCACGGCTAACGCTACGCCATCCGAGGAGATCACTCGCGTCGTCTTCTGGGCCAACGGCCGCAAGGTGGCCGAGGACGAGGACCCAAGCGACGGCTGGGGGACAGCTTTGAGCCTCAGCGACATCGGCCCCAGCGTCGCGCTCACCGTCAGCGCCGATACGATCAGCGGGACCATTACCGGGGAGAATGTCCTGCGGCTGGGCATCGACCAGGTGGCACCGCGAGGCACAGCAACGCTTCTCCCGCCGACCGAGCCGCCCCCTACCATTACATTGGGGTTAGATGGGAGCGACACGGGATCGTCCGGCTTTCAAGGCATAGGGATCAGCGCCGATTGGCTATGGGAAGGCGAGGGATTCAGCGGCTCACCTGGCACGCCTATCACCGATGCGAACGCCAGCGGTGGGCTGACCTGGTGGGCGCAAGGTAACGGACAAAGCGGCATGTGGACCAGCCCTCCGACCCAGGAGCTGTCGGTTGGGCACATCTACCGGGCGCTATTCCGACTGCGCACCAGAGAACCTCTGACCACCGCCGTCATCGCACGGCTGGAAGTGTCCGCCGACAATGGGGCGCGATTGCTGGGACTGGCCGATGTGCGCGGCCTCGACTTTCGAGCACCCGACCAATACCAGGACATCCCGGTCGACTTCTGGTACGATGCCTTATCCCCCGATGGGCTACGGTTCCGCGTGCGCTTCACCGGAGCGGCCGACCTCGCCTTGGACCGGGTGCTCGTCGTGAGCTATCCGACGCTCCAACCGCCGCAAGATGTTTGGCCGCTGCCATCGGGAGCACGCGCTGGTCGGTTGACCGCCGTCGCCTTCGACAGGGCGGGCAACGCCTCCACACCAGGGCCAGTCGCCCTCCCCCCTGCGGGATCGTCCGGCCCCGGCGCATGGCAGAACTCCGGCCCCCTGCAATGGATCACGGACACAACGCGCCCCAACGTATACATCACCGTGTCGGCACCCGGGGGGTTCGAGCCCGCCGGCGCAGCCTGCCGCGTCTCCGGGGATCGATGCGTCACGTGGAGCGATTGGGTCCCGGCCGAAGCCAACGCATCGGCCGGCGCTATTACCTCAGTCATGCTCTCCTGCCGTCCTCCCTACCCCCGCGAGGGAGAGATGCTCACCATACAGTTCCGCGCGGAGGACGTACACGGCCGCACAGGCTCGTCTCCCCCGTTCGCCGTGCGAGTAGACACGCACCCTCCGACCATCACCCTGCACCTTGACGGGCGGCCGGGCGAAAACGGATGGTTCCTGGGACCGGTCACCGCGACGCTGACCGCCACGGACACGGCGTCTGGATTGCGGGAAATGATGTGGCGTATAGGAGATGATGCTTGGCACGCGTACACATCCCCCATCGTCATTGGCCGTCCTGGCACTACGGCCGTGCAAGCCCGCGCGGTCGATCAGGCAGGGCTAGAAAGCAGGAAAGCCATCACCATCCTGACGGATATGCAGGCGCCGACCACCACCATATCCGCGACGACACGCGTCCTCACGCCGCCCATCCTCGCCCATTGGCGCGGGGTAGACGATGCATCCGGCATCGCCTCATATGATGTACAAGTGCGCCGGGACGGAGAGACGGAGTGGATGAACTGGCTGACGGGAACAACTCAAGAGGAGAAGGGCTATCGCGGCGTCCACGGAGGGGGATACAGCTTCCGAGCTCGAGCCCACGACGTCGCCGGGCGCGTAGGGCCGTGGTCACCGCCAGTC
>JAGHDS010000036.1 GCA_021159845.1 Anaerolineae bacterium | reverse complement strand
GGCTACATGGGGCTATTATAGTAGAAATTGTCCCACAGTCGGCCGCCGCGCGGCTCAACAGGCTAGATGCCGCGCGGAGCTATAGCGGCAGTCTCGTGAAGGAGCGGCGCCGTGGCTTCTGTCTTGAATGATGCAACGCTCCCTTATATCCCCTGCGCAAGATCGTCCGGCAGCCAGATTTCACGATGAACGATCCCGACACAGACGAATAGGGGCAAGGTATCCCCTTGCCCCCGGACCGTCTCATCCGCCATATTCCTTGGCGCTCTCTGGGAAGGAGAGAATGACCGGTTTGTCGGATAGCTTCTCCCGCAGGGCTTGGATCTCATCCATCCCTGTGGTAAGCGGCAACGCCACCTGTCCTCCCTCAAGCACGGAGCGGCACATGGCCATCATGATCTCGTGTCCCTTATAGGCGCTATCGAAGTTACATGGATGAACCTTGCTGTCATCATCCAGCCACTCGGCGATATCCTGAACGTAAGGGGGCATGTCATGGGCGTAGTCCATGTTCCCCTCGCCAGAGGACGAGCCTGTCTTAGTTACGGCACGCCAGCCACCACCGGTAAGTACCTCAGCGAACCCGTCCGAGCCCTGGGCGCCGATGCGATTCTTCCGCCACCAGTAATCCACCTCTGGGACATCGGGCGCGCCAGCGCCGCACTCCACGATGCCGTGGACGCCGTTAGCGAAGTGGATCACCCCCGCGATGTAATCTGGCGAGGCATGTATATCGGACAGCTTGCCGCGGCCAGCCGCTTGGGCCATCACCCACTCGGCCTCGGCGTAATCGTTATACCAACGCATGTAATCAATCAGGTGGCTGAGCACGTGCATCATCCAGCCGGTCGCTGTGCCGTACACCGTATGAATGCGTCCCAGTGCCCCACTGTCGATGATCTCCTTGACCTTCTTATAATGCTCGCCATAGCGATGCTGGTGGCTGACGACGGCCTTCACGCCGTTGTCGTCCAGCAGCTTCTTGATCTCCATAGCCTCCGCGCTCGATAAGGCGATGGGCTTCTCGAAGGCGATCAGCTTGGCACCGCTCTCCACACCGATTCGGATCATATCCAGGCGTAAGTTGGGCAACGTGGCGAAGCAGAACACGTCCGGCTTGAGTTCCTTTGCCAGGGTAGCCGCGTCCGTGCTCGTCCGAGGATTGCCCAACTGGGCAGCCGCTGCCTCCAGTCGCGAAGTATCTATATCGCAGATCCCTACGACCTCGAACCGATCGCTCGCATGAAACGCGGTGGCATGATGCATACCGCGCTTCCCCAGGCCGACCACAACGACCCGATATTTCTCGCCCATGTGTTCACCTCCTCCAACTCAATAGGGGCGCAAGGCCTTGCGCCCCTATCCTCGCAATCTCGAATATCCTGCACTTCTCGGAAATGCTCACGGATCACGCGTTCGCCCGGTCCCACTCCAGGACCTTCTCGATCACGTAGCCCACCTCTTCCTCGGTGAGCTCAGGATACATCGGCAGGGAGATACAGTTCGCCGCGTTGCGCTCCGTATTGGTGAGCGGGCCGACGATGCGAGCTGACTTGTCCCACGGATACCCTTCTTGCTGGTGGATCGCGATCGGGTAGTGAGTCTTCGCGTCGATGCCGTTCTCGTTCAAGAAGCTCAACAGCTTATCGCGATCACCAAGCCGCCGGGTCTCAATCACGTAGAGGTGATAGACGTGGCGATAGCCGGGTGCCTCGTACGGGAGAACGATGCTCTCCGCTTCCTGGAGTCCGGCGGTGTAGCGGGCAGCCCACTTCCGCCGCAGGTCGTTCCACTCGTCGATATGTTTCAATTTGGCGCTGAGCACGCCAGCGTGGATGTCATCCAGGCGGCTGTTGAAGCCTGGACTATGGTAGGATCGCTTCAGGGAACCATGATTGCGTAGCTTCCGAACCGTGATGTCTACATCATCGCGATTGGTGATGACCGCCCCACCATCCCCGAAAGTACCGAGGTTCTTCTGGATGATGAAGCTGGTACAAACGGCATCGCTAAGCTCACCGATCTTGAACCCATCGCCATGCGCGCCTATAGCCTGGGCATTATCCTCGATTACATACAAGTTATACTTATCCGCAATTTTGCGGATGGCTTTCATGTCCGCACACTGGCCATAGAGGTGAACGGGGACAATGGCTTTCGTTTTCTCAGTGATGGCAGCTTCGATCTTGGAGGGATCAATATTGTTCGTCCGAGGATCGGTATCCACGAAGACGGCCGTCGCTCCCGTGAACCAGATCGCCTCGGCGGTGGCGAAGAAGGTATTCGCCGTGGTAATGCACTCATCACCGGGCCCGATGCCCAAAGCCAAGAAGGCCAGCCAGAGAGCGTCCGTCCCGCTGTTCACGCCAATTGCATGTTTCATGCCGAAGTACTCAGCCAGCTCCTTCTCGAAGCGCGCGAGCATGGGGCCCATCACATACTTTCCGCTTTCCAGCACCTCTTGAATGTTCGCGTCGATCTCCGATTTGATATTGTGATACTGCCGAACATGACCGTAGAAATCAACGTGCATAGCGGTACTCCTTTCACTATAAAGTGCATGAATCGAGAGAGCCAGCGCTCAATGGAAGTCCATGAGGAACTAGATTATAGGTCAGGACCTCCAGGTCATTATAAGGAGAGCTCTCGTGAAGCGAACACATCTTATCATGGAGCCAACGACGTGTCAACCGCGCATTGTCTGGTTCCAGGGCTTTTCAAAGGTCTAACTCATGGTTCGTTTAAATTTCGACAGGTTTTCGAAAAAGTGGTAAGCTCTCGGCATGACCGAGATGCTTAGTGTGATTAGTGAACGGGTAGATGACATTCCCTTGCTACTGGCCCATCAGGAACGCATGGGGTTGCCGTCCCTTCTGGACGAGCACTTTACCACTCATGGACACCGGCAGGGTCTCAGCCTGGGCTGGGTCACCGTAGGGTGGTTGACCCATATCCTCTCTGAAGCCGACCATCGGCTGAACCATGTTCAACCTTGGGTGGAGAAGCGGCGGGAGACGCTGGACCGGTGCATGAGACAGGCGGCGCGAGCTCTCGATTTCAGCAATGACCGCCTGGGAGGTGTGCTGCGTGCGCTGAGTGATGACCTCCGACGGGAGGCCTTCGAGGGGGCGCTGAACCGGCGTCTACTGCGGGTGTACGATCTGAACCCGGAACGAGCGCGCCTGGACAGCACCACGGCCAGTGGCTATTGGGCGGTGACCTCGGGGGGCTGTTCCAGTTGGGGCACAGCAAGGACCAACGGCCTGATTTGCCTCAGGTGAAGGTCAAGTCGGCCACTTTGGACCCCCTGGGCATGCCCCTGGCCACGGTTGTGGTGTCCGGAGAGCGGGCTGATGATCCCTTGTACATCCCTACCATCGGCCGGGTGCGAGAAAGCCCGGGGCGGCAAGGGTTGCTGTACATCGGCGATCGTAAGAGGGCGGCGCTGGCCACGCGAGCCTGTGTCCAGGCCGGTGGCGACTTCTATCTCTGTCCGCTGTCGCAGAACCAACTGCCGCCCGAAGCATTGGACGCCTATCTGGGCCCCGTCTGGGATGGGCAGCAGGGGCTGACAGACATCTACCGCCAGAAGGGAGATGGTGAACAAGAACGTATCGCCGAAGACTTCGAGCGGTTGGTCGTGCGCTCGCTGAAACAGGCCCGGAAAGCCGAAAAAGCCCTGTGCGACCGTCTGGCCAAAGCGCAAGCTGCTCTGACCGCCTTGAACAAACGAGGGCGAGGCAGGAAGCACTTCACAGAAGTGGAGGCGCTGCGTCAGGCTGCGGAAGCGATCATGGCGAAGTATCGGGTGCAGGGGCTGCTACGATTGGGCTACCGGGAAATCGTCCACGAGCGCCCGGTACGGCGTTACCGGGACCGGCCCGCCACCGTGCGCATAGAGCGAGAGGTACAAGTGACGGTAGAGGTGGATGCCGCCGCGGCGGAAGAAGCCGTGCGGCGGTTGGGCTGGCGGGTGTATGCCACCAATGCGCCCGCCGAGCAACTGAGCCTGACGCAGGCGGTGCTGGCCTACCGCACTCACCGAAGTACAGGAGCGTATCTTGGAGCTATTGGGCTTCCCGCTGACTATCTATACGACTCTCTGTGCGAATTCTTCGAAACCGCCTTAAAAATGAGCGAACCATGAGACACAGCGCAACCAGATCAGCAACAGAGTAGCCTAACCGCGCTCTCTTAAGGCCGCCCACAAGCCCACGCTGGCCCCTCTACCACCACTAGTGACCACAGTCTGCTTCAGCATTCTGTAAGAAGCTCACCATCCTCCAGAAAGCTGCCCTCACCTCCGGGGGCGGATCCCACGTGTTAAGGTAGTGCGACACATCATGATACAGGATAAGCTCGTGCCGCACGCCTGCCTCATCCAAGGCGCTATCCAGCCGCAACGCCTGGCTAACCGGGATGACGCGATCAGCAACCATGTGGACGATCAAAGTGGGAGGCATATGCCGGGCGAAGAAAGCTGGGGAATAACGCAAGAACCGATCCGGACGCCAGTCCGGCCGCCCCATCGCCGCGATAGCCCCCTGGAAGCGCAACGGAACCGCCAAATCCTCCTCGTACAACGAGCGCAAGCCTAAGAAGGCATCGCTGATTCCTCCCATCACGATCACGGCCCGCATGTCGGGCATATCCGGCAAAGCCTGATAGAAATACAGCGTACTGAAGCTGCCTGCAAGAGCCGTCAGACAGTGGGAACCCGTTCCCGGCGACAGCCTGTCCGACTGCAAGAGGACGACAGCCTGCAAAAGGTCCCGGGCGTGAGCCGAAACGTCCAATCCGCGTTCGATTGCGGGCACGGTGTAAAGTACGGTAAACCCCTGGCTGGCAAAGGCGACTGCGGCCGGTTCCCAATGGGGCTCATCACTGGGGAATACCATAACCAGTACAGGCCCCGGCGCCTGTCGGCCCACCGGCAGGTAAAGGCGGTCATCGGTGATCTCAACGCCCTCATGCGAGAAGCGAAAGTCAACACGCTCAGCCCGGACACCGGGCGTCGGGAAGGTCCCTGTGACAATGGAACGACGCGTTATGGTCACGGGGACATCGGCAGAAAGGTGGATAGTCGGCCGAGGGGGCAACACGAAGTCGACCCCCTCCATCATCACCCGAGGCGGCACGCGAACGATCGGTCCGGTACGCATCTGGTATCCCCAGGCAGCCGCCACTGGGACGTACCCCCTCGCAGGCACTCCAATGATCTCATATCCCCCATCCTCGCCCGTCCGGCCCATATACGTCCTGCCATCCGCCTCGGACACCAACACCACAGCACCGGCGATAGGGTGACCACTCGCGTCGACGACCCGACCAGCGAACCCTCCCCTCTCTCCCGGCGGGATAGCCGAATATCCCCACCGTCGTATGCGCCAGCGGCGAACCTGAAAATCCACCATGTGGTAAGCCGTGCATCCGGCGGATGCCTGCAGCACCCCAATAAGGACGATGAGAAGCAGCACCCTCGTGATGGAGCCGCGCGGCCTCCCCAACCGCCCGTACAGTGTCCAGACAGCACAACAACCTCGCATTAGTTCCCCAGCCGAATGTATTCGCATTCGATCTGCCATAAACTTATCCAGCGCTTCTCATTATAGCACGATCAGGAGATCCCCAGCACAAGCACACCCGCGTTTGTCAACTGGGCTGGACGTGAGTATAATATCCCTCGGTCGCGGGCGATTAGCTCAGATGGCTAGAGCGCCACGTTGACATCGTGGAGGTCACTGGTTCAAGTCCAGTATCGCCCACCAAGGTTATCGACCCGAATAAGCTCATAGGATAAAGCGTAGATCGGGACGAGTACACAAGAGGTCAGTCTCAGAGAGGGAGGGTCACCGGCTGCAAGCCCTCCTGGCCAGAGCTTGTGGAAAACCCCCCGAGAGCGGAGCTCTGAAATCGAGAGAGAGTATGAGCCCCCGGGTGGCGCCGTTACACGCCTAAGAGGGATCACCATCACCTTTGGTGGTCTGAAATTGGGTGGAACCGCGAGCCCCCTTCGCCCCAAAAGCGAAGGGGGTCTTTGTTTAGGCAGAGGGTAAGAGGAGGTTTCCGCATGGGTAAGCAGAGTCGTAATAGCG
>JAGHDS010000445.1 GCA_021159845.1 Anaerolineae bacterium | reverse complement strand
GTTGCTAGACCAACCCGCCAGAATAATCCCATACGTCCCTATTGAAGCGATGGCCAACACGTAGAGCAAAGCGACGTTGACGTCTCCCATGTGGAGAGGAATCATCTGCCCGAACAGGTGTAGATCGGGTCCGATCGGCACAACGGCGAAAATGGCAAAAGCGGGTATCAACGCCAGCAACGGCGCCAACAGGTAGACCGGCTTGTCCACCTGCTCGGGGATGATCTCCTCCTTCAACATGAGCTTCCCCGCATCCGCCAGGGGCTGCAAGATGCCGAACTTGCCGACGCGGTTAGGGCCATATCGAATCTGAAACCGCGCGACGAGCTTACGTTCGAACAACGTCAAGTAAGCCGTAGCCGTGAGCAACGCGAGCAGTATGATGATCCCCTTAACAGCGGGTATCACAACCAGGCCGATCACGTCCATTGCACATCCTCAATTGGCAACTCGTGTGATGGATCTGAATCCCAGACCGACTTCGAGATCTACTTTCCTACGGCAGCGACGTTGACCGTGATCCCCGGCCCCTCCGGCCCCAACAGGGCCTCCGCCGGCGCGCCGGGCAGGCTGTAAGCCAGTGCGACCACGCCCGGACGCACCGTCTGATCCGCCCGCACGGGCAGCTCCACCGCAGCGTACGGAGAGGAAATCCTCACCATCTCCCCATCACTCACTCCCAGGCGCTCCAGGTCATCCGGACACAGCCGCGCCACCGGTTCGATTAACATATTGCGGAACTGCTCCGCACTGAGCATGAGCGTCCCATGATCGTACAGGAAACGCTCCACAGCGAGGAAGAAGGAGCGTCCACCCTCCGCCGAGATGTGAGGCGGCGTCACCATCTGGAACCGAGACGGATCATAGGCACTATCCACCGGCCACTGCTGCCCTCCCTCGCCGAGAGCATCCCACGTCAGCCCGGCGTATTGCGGCACCGCCTTGGTGATTTCCACGAGCACATCCCGGGCACTGGCATATACCCAACGTTCGCTCTGCGCTCGGCGATCGCGCTTCCCCTTCCTCGTCTCTCGGCGCGATGGTTCATTGCCTCCTTCGGCGGGCCATCTTCGCGCCAGGTCAACCAATATCTCCCAGTCCGGTCGAGATCCCGGCTGCGGTCGGAAGGCCATCGGGGCCCGTTGCACGCGCCGCTCCATGTTCGTGAACGTGCCATCCGACTCCGCGTATGTGGAAGCCGGCAGGACGACATCCGCGCGCCGCGCCGTCTCCGTCAAGAACACGTCCTGGACGACCATGAACTTGACTCGATCCAGGGCCGCCGCCGCCCACCTACCCTCCGACGCCGGGTCCGCCCCCATGACGTAGAGGGCCCTCAGCTCCCCTTCGGCAGCGGAGCGCAACATCTGCGAATAGGTCTGCCCAGGCTCCTCGGGGACATCGCCTCCCCAAAGCCGCTTAAGCGCCGCCCTGGCTTGTGCATCCCCCACAGGGGCATGGCCGGGGAGTCGGGTGGGCAAGACCCCCATATCCCGCGCGCCCTGGCTATTCGCATCCGGGCCCAGATAGGCAACCCGTTCGCGTCCCAGGAGCAGTTCCAGGTTGCGGAGGGCGGCAGCAGTCGCCTCGGCCGAGCGGCCACGCACGACATCCGGGCCATACAGGACGATGGGGTGCTCGGCATCCTGGAATAGAGCGTCTGCTTGCTGCAGAGCGGATGCATCCACGCCGCTGATAGCAGCGACAGCTCTTATAGACGAGGGCGTATATACGACCGTTCTAGAATGCCTTCAGTGAGACCTGCAAGGAGCGACACAGTTACAGCTATGAAAGCCTTATCATCTCCGGGATGTGGCCACTTGGTCGAGGAGGTAAGCACATTGCAAATCCGGGTCGCGAGCACCAAGAGGGCGACGGATAGTGACGCGATTAGATAGAAACAGATTTGCTTACCCGCCCGGCGTGTGATATATTGAGACTCAGTATCAGTTACGGGGTGGCTATGTGGGATTATCGGCGTGCGGCGAGTCAACCATTGGCCCGGGCGATGGCGGAGCGGGGGCTTAGACTGACCCGGCCGCGCCTGGCTATCGTGCAGGTGCTCAGCCAGTGCGCCCGACACCTGAGCGCGAATGAAATATGGCAGGCCGCCCGGGAACTCTACGAGCCATTGGGCCGGGCAACGGCTTTCCGCACCTTGAATCAGATGGTCAAGCTGGGATTGGTTCGACCTCTCTACTTGAAGAGCGGGGAGCAGCGGTACATGGTGGTTGCTGGGGGACACCACCATCATATGGTGTGCATTCGGTGTGGCACTACGATCGAGTTGCCGGACTGTCCTTTGCCCGACACGGTGGAACGGGCCGCCGAGGAAGCTGGGTTCCAGATCACAGGTCATGTGGTGGAGTTCTTCGGCCTGTGCCGCGATTGCCAAAGGAAACTGGAGGATTGAGCCATGTATCGCGGAAGACATAGCAGACGATGGTCTCTCTACGATCGGGTCGGTGATACAGCGTTGTCGAGAAATTGGGTAGGGCCCGTGCGGCGTTCCCTGATATGGGCCTTTATGGTGGTGTTCGCGCTGTGGATCGCAGGATGTGCGGCTCGTAGCACACCAGTGGCGGGAGAGGATGCCATCCCGACGCTGACACCGGTCGCTCTGGAGCCTGGCCAGAAGCTGCGCGTGGTGGCCAGCACGAGCATCGTTGGTGACGTCGTCGCCAATGTTGGAGGGAACCTGATCGACCTGACTGTACTGATGGAGCCTGGGCAGGATCCTCATAGTTATGAGCCAACAGCCAAGGACATCGCCGCGATCTCGAAGGCGCATGTGATATTCATCAACGGGCTCTCCCTTGAGGAGGGGCTGGAGCGCACGATTCGGGCCGCGGCCGATCGCGGGCAGCCTGTCATCCCCGTTTCGGCGGGAGTTCACGTGCGGGAGCTGACGCCCCCTGGCGAGCGCGGTAAGAGTCGGCCAGACCCGCATACCTGGTTCGACCCTAACAACGTCATCGTCTGGGTGGATAACATCGAGCACGCTCTGTCCGCCTTGGACCCGAACCATGCTGCGGACTATGCTGCCCAGGCCGATGCGTATCGCCAGAAGCTCCGAGACCTGGATGCTTATATCCGAGAGCAGGTTGAGCGCATCCCGCCTGAGCACCGTAAATTGGTCACGGATCATCTTGCCTTCGGCTACTTCGCTGATCGGTACGGGTTTGACGTGATCGGCGCGGTGATCCCTGGTTTCAGCACCGTGGCCGAACCGTCTGCATCCGACCTGGCTAAACTCTCGGCTCAGATACGGGAGGTAGGGGTCCCGGCGATCTTCGTCGGGAACACAACGAATCCGCATATGACGGAGGTTCTGGCTAAAGAGGTGGGAGTTCGCGTGTTCTCTCTGTATACCGGGTCTTTGGGGAAACCCGGAAGTGGTGCCGAGACCTATATCGGTATGATGAAGACGGATGTGGACACGATCGTGAAGGGATTGAGCAGCTCGTGAGCGGGCATGAGCAGGGACTACATGGGGGAGATGGCATGACCAGACTGCTGCAACGGCCAGTCCAACATGAAGAGGCCGAACCGGTTATCCGCCTGGCCCATGTCACGGTGCGGTATAACAGTGAGCACGTGGCCCTGGATGATGTGAGCTTCACCCTGCAACGTGGTGAGCGGGTCGCCGTAGTAGGGCCCAATGGGGCGGGGAAGAGCACGCTCTTCAAGGTGATCGCGGGCATCCTGCGCCCAACTTCTGGCAGCGCGGATGTTTACGGGCACGCGCCGGGTGGACATATCTGCATCGCCTACGTGCCACAGCGGAATCTCGTGGATTGGTCCTTTCCCGTCACAGTGGCAGATGTGGTGATGATGGGGCGCGTGGGAAAGTTGGGGTTGCTGCGTTGGCCGCGTCGTCGCGATTGGGAGATCGTGCACGAGAGCTTGAGGCTGGTGGGTATGGAGGACATGGCCGATCGTCAGATCGGTGAGTTATCTGGGGGGCAGCAGCAACGCGTCTTCATCGCCCGGGCGTTGGCTCAGGAGGCAGAGGTCTTGCTGATGGATGAGCCGTTTACCGGGTTGGATATGCCATCTCAAGAGGTCCTCTTTGGCATCCTGGATCGACTGCGGGATCGAGAGGTCACAGTAATGGTCTCCACGCACGATCTCAACCAGGCAGCTGACCGGTTCGACCGGATCATATTGCTGAATCGCCGTCTGATCGCTATGGGGCGGGCGGAAGAGGTGTTGACTGAGGCAAACCTGCTTGCGGCATATGGTGGGCAAATGGCCATGTTGGATACGGAGAAGGGCACCCTGGTGGTGTCCGATACCTGTTGCAGCCGGGGGATGGACGATGTCTGAATGGTTAATTGAGCCGTTGCGTTATGCCTTTATGATCCGCGGGTTGGCTGCCGCAGTGCTGGTGGGGACCATCTGCGCGGTGGTTGGTACGTATGTTGTGCTTCGCGGCATGGCGTTCCTGGGCGACGCGTTGGCCCACGCCATCCTACCAGGGGTCGCGGTCGCTTACCTGTTGGGAGGCGGCGCCCAAGGGCCGCTGTTCTGGGGCGGCCTTGTTGCTGGCGTCGGAACGGCCTTGGGGATTGGCGCCATCGCTCGGGAGGGACGGATCAAGGAGGATACGGCCATCGGGATCCTGTTTGCCGGGATGTTCGCATTGGGTATCGCGCTGATCTCGTCCGTACGCAGCTATACCGTGGACCTCACTCATTTCCTGTTCGGGAACGTGTTGGGCGTCTCCATCGCGGACCTGGAGCTGATGGCGGTCTTCGGCGGCCTTGTTCTGCTGCTCGTCCTGGCTTTTTACAAGGAGTTCCTCGTCATCTCGTTTGATCCCATCCTGGCGGAGACGTTGAGGTTGCCGGACGCTTTCTTTCACCATCTCTTGCTTGTGATGCTCGCCATTACCATCGTCGTATCGCTGCAAACGGTGGGCATCGCCTTGATGGTCGCGATGCTGGTGACTCCTGCGGCGACGGCCTACATGCTCACCAAGCGGATGCCCGTCATGATGGCGTTGGGGGCTGTCATCGGCTCGGGCTCGGGCATCGTTGGCTTGTATGCTTCGTACTATATGAACATCGCCTCGGGCGCGGCGATCGCTCTCACCTGCACGATCTTGTTCATCCTCGTGTTCCTGTTTGCTCCGGGACGCGGCCTCGTATGGCAGAGAATACGTGGGGAGGATTCCTCCCGCGCGCGGCCTACTGCCCCCGTACCGTCTGAATAGCGTGGACGGAACGACCCGGTTGACCATCATCCCTTGGCCGGATCTGATCAACCACAGAGGGGGCTCAGCGCGTCTCGCGCTCGGACCAATTGCACCGGGGGGCATCTTGCGACGAGAGACCCCCAGAGAGGTCACGGAGCTATTGGATGCGTTCCTGAACGGTTCACCTTATGGGCGGTGTCTCAAGCCCGGGGAGATCATGTGGAGGAATGAAAGCGCGAGAAAAGGCCGCCGCTCGTTTGCTGTGGAGGTTGTCCCATGCCCGCGGGCAGGGTATGTAGCTCCCCCAAGCCACCCACATCTACTCCTGTGAGCCGGCCCGCCAACTCGATCAGCGTCAGGCTGGCCAGGTGATTCGGGCGATGCAACACGAGAGGAAGTCCCCTCCGGACGCCATCAATGATTTCCTCGGCCGCGTAGGGGATGGCCGCCTGCACAGGATAGTTCAACGTGTTGGCTAAATCAATGATGCTTATGCCAGCCCCAGGCGCCTGATTTACCAGCACCACGCGGCATCGTTCCCCTGTCAGGCCGTAATGGGAGACGAGGTCAATCAACGCTCGGGTGTTATGGATGGTAACCGGACTGGTATTCGTGACCAGCACGACCATTTCAGCTCGTGAGAGGAGGGGACGGACGAACGTCGCATCGGCGGAGAGATCTAGCAATACAAACTGGGCGAGATGGGCCAGGTGCTCTAGGAGTGAGTCAGCAAAAGCGGGATCTAAGGCGGGCATCTCCGGGATGCCTGCAGGGGCAGCGAGAAGGCGGAGCCCGCAAGCGTGCTCCATCAGCGCGCTCTGTACGTCCGCCTCGGTCAGGGCCTCGGCCTTGGCTGCCAGATCTTCCAGGGTATAGCGGGGACGCAACCTTAGGCAAGTAGCCGCTGAGCCCAGGCCACGACGCAGCTCAGCTAGCACGACTCGCTCAGATTTGGCAAGCACCGTGCCGATGTTTATGGCCAGCGTGGTCGTCCCTGTTCCCCCCTTAGCGCCGATGAAGGCAATCACACGGCCGCGGATGGTCTGTTTCGCGCGCTCGAAGCGGGCGAGCACGGCCTCAACGCGCGCTACCAACTCGCCTGGGTCGGCGGGCTTGGGAATATAGTCGTCCGCCCCGGAACGCAACCCATTTACCCGATCGTGGACCCCACCCTTGGCGGAGAGCATAATGACCGGAATGTTCGAGGAGGACGGGTTCGACCGCAGGCGCCGCAACACCTCATATCCGTCCATGTCGGGCATCATCACGTCCAGGATGACGAGGTCCAGCGGGGTCTGCTCGACGGTTGCCAATGCCTCTGGCCCACTGCTCGCTGTGAGTACGTTAAATCCCTCTTTGGTAAGGATAAGGCTTAACAGCTTCTGGGTATCCAGATCATCATCAACGACCAGGATTGTGCGACTCATGTGGGCCTCCTATTCGCTGGGTGAGTGCACTTCAACTTATGTAGTATTATAGCACGTGGGTATGCCGTATGGATATTGTTGGAAGCACTTAGCCTGCGATCCCCGCTGTCGCAAGGAGGGAACTCCGTACCGGACGTTGAAACGGCTGCCATGCATGGTCAGAGAAAACCACTTGGGTGGAAGGTGCCTGGCAATGATTTTATCAGCGATCCGCTGTTATCGGGCTGGCACCGGCGGCCTCACACTACCTTCGTGGCAACTTCAGGATAAAATAAACGGGCTGTTTCGTCAAGCGGATGATGGGCGGAGGGCATTTCAAACTGGTGGTGGGGTGCGGGTGCAGGTACCGAAGGGAACACTCGGATGACTCCGGGGGGAGAAACTGAAATGCGCTCATATGGGTAAGCAGTAGGTAACAGGAGGAGTGGCCGAATATGCCAGTCGTAGATACCGGACATCGGTGGGAGAAACGCTCAATCCGTGCCGGCGGGGAGCTCATCCTGGCATCCGCCTCGCCGCGTCGTCGTACCTTGTTGGCCGCGCTGGGGTTGGCCTTCCAGTGCGTGCCCGCGAAGATCGATGAATCCCCCGCGTCGGGCGAGCGTCCAGAGGATTTGGTCCGCCGGTTGAGCCTGGCGAAGGCGCAGGCGGTTGCCCGTTCTTATCCTGGGGCGACCGTGATCGGAGCCGATACCATCGTTGTCCTGGATGATGCCGTTTTGGGAAAGCCCGCCACACCTGAGCGTGCGATGGCCATGTTACAAGCGTTGCGCGGGCGTGCCCATGAGGTGCTGACAGCGGTGAGTGTTTGTCGTGGCCGCGAGGAGCCCTTGCAGCGGTTGAATCGCAGCCGGATATGGATGCGAACATACACGGATGAGGAGATTGCCGCGTACGTGGCCAGTCGTGATCCTCTGGATAAAGCGGGTGCTTATGCCATACAACATCCCGGATTCCGGCCAGTCGAGCGCTGGGAAGGATGCTATGCGAGCATTGTAGGATTGCCGTTGGCAGATGTTGCTGAGCTCTTGCAGCGGCTCGGGTGGCGAATTCCTACGTCGGTGGCTCAGGCGTGTCACGGCGTCACCGGGGTACCCTGCTGCCAGGAATAGGGGCAGGGGACCGGAGGCTTATCTTGCCAGCGTTGGGCACGTTCTCGCAACGGATCGTGTGGGCCCACACGAGAAGAGCCATGAGCTTGACGGATCCCAAGAGTATGTGGTATAGTAGCGCTGGAATGATTGGAGTGCCCTCCGGCCCAGGCAGAGCTGCAAGGCCGGGGGGCTTCTTTCTGTATGATATGGGAGAGTCATGCGCTTTGCCATTGATGCCAGGTTGGTGTACTACACTCAAGCGGGGATCGGCCAATATACAGTGCGCCTCATCCGAGCGCTGGCTGCGGTCAACCAGGACGATCACTTCGTGATCTTGCAGAGCCGCAAGCAACCGATACCCATCGTGCAGCAATCTAATTTCAGACGGATTGGGCTGTGGACCCCCTCTCACAACCGCTTCGAGCAGTTCCTGCTTCCCCTTGAACTGTTACGCGTTGAGGCTGACGTCCTGCACTCCCCTGACTTTATCCCGCCGTTTTATAGCCGACGGCTTCGCTCGGTGATCACCATCCATGACCTGCACTTCCTCATCTACCCCAAGTTCCTCACCGAGGAGAGCGCTCGTTACTACGGGCAAATTGATAAGGCAGTACAACACGCCCACCATATCATCGTGCCATCCACCGCCACGAAGCAGGACACGATCAATCTGTTGGGAGTGCCCGAATCCAAGATCACCGTGATCTCAGAGGCGGCGAACCCGTTGTTCCATCCCGTGGAGCGCGCCGAGGCACTGGCCAGGGTACAGGCGCGCTTCCCCAATCTGCCCAGAGAGTTTATCCTCTTCGTGGGCACCATCGAGCCGCGTAAGAATATCCCCACGCTCCTTCGCGCTTACCAGCACCTGCGCGAGGCCTACAAGGTCGATGCCGAGCTGGTCTTCGTTGGGCGGCGCGGCTGGCTGGTGGACGATCTGTTCCGCCAGATCGACGAGATGAGGCTTCGGGATTACTGTCATTTCCTTGGGCGTGTGGAGGACGAGGACTTACTATACCTGCTGAACGCCGCGCGATGTTTAACCCTGCCAGCCCACTATGAGGGGTTTGGACTGCCCCCTTTGGAGGCGATGGCATGTGGTACCCCCGTCGTGGTCTCCAATGTGGCCAGCTTGCCGGAAGTCGTCGGGGATGCCGGACTTTTGATCGACCCCAACAATTGGGAGGAGCTGGCCGTTGCACTATGGCGAGTGCTCACCGATCGGGAGCTGGCCGACGAGCTCCGGCGCAAGGGGCTCCAGCGCGCGGCTTTGTTCTCCTGGGAACGGGCCGCACGGGAGACGCTGGCCGTCTACCGCCAGGTAGCCAAGCAGCCGGTGACCCGGGGCAAGACTTACCGTGTACAGGCATAACGGTTATGTCTACCGCCAGAAGAATCTTATTCCTCACACCACAGCTTCCTTATCCACCGCAGCAGGGCACGGCCATTCGCAACTTCAACTTACTGGCCCACATCGCCCGGCACTATACCGTGGACCTGGTGACGTTCCTGCAACCTGATGACGAACTGTCGCCGGATTCTCCGCTTCATCAACTATGCCAGAGCATCGTCACCGTCCCAAGCCCGCAGCGGAGCTTGTATCAGCGGCTGCGTACGACGTTGACTTCCCCTCTACCCGATATGGCGCTTCGCCTGGAGTCGCCCCAGATGTGGCGCCGTCTGGGAGAACTGCTAAGCGCGGGGGCGTATGAAGTCGTGCGGACCGAGGCGATGATGATGGGGGGTTGCGGGTTAGTTGAGGAGGG
>JAGHDS010000134.1 GCA_021159845.1 Anaerolineae bacterium | reverse complement strand
CCTATGAGAAACTGGACTGGATGAACGGCGTGTATAATCGCAACCTGGCTGTGGGGGAGTTTATGGAACGGGTGGCGCCCTTCATAGCGGAGGGGCTGGAAATCTCAGAGGATGAGGTGCTGAGCCATCCCGGCCTGCCGGTGCTGATGCCGGCTCTCCAGGAGCGGCTGAAGAAGCTGTCTGAGGTGACGCCGTGGGTGGACTTCGTATTTCAGGAGCCGGGGGACTACGATCCGAAGCTCTTAGTCGGGCGAAAGATGACGGCCGAGCAGTCGCTAGAGGCGTTGCGGGCGGCGAGGCAGGTCCTGGCTGATTTGCCGTCGTTTACAGATGAGCCGATGGAGCAGGAGATGCGCGCCTTGGCCGAGCGGCTCGGGGTGAAGGCCGGCTCGCTGTTCGGTATCCTGCGCATAGCCATCACGGGCAAGAAGGTGTCGCCGCCGTTGTTCGTGAGCATCGTCGCGGTAGGGCGGGAGAGAGCCCTGGCGCGATGTGATCGGGCGATCGCGCTGTTGGAAGAGCTGGTCGCCGAGAGCGAGGCGTAGCCCGAGTTGCCGATTTTGGCTATCGGTTCCGGCGGGGGCGTTAGCCCTTCGCCGGTGAAAGGGGGGATCATGAGCTTCCCTGTGATCAGCGAGGCAGTGCGGATTGAGCGGCTCAAGCCGCCGCGAGGAAAGGTGCGGATGGTCCTCGATACGGATACGTATAATGAGATCGATGACCAGTTCGCCGTGGTGTATTCCTTGCTCTCGCCGGAGAGCGTGCAGGTTGAAGCGCTGTACGCGGCGCCGTTTTCCAATGACCGCGCCTCCACTCCTGCGGAGGGGATGGAGCTAAGCTATCAGGAGATTTTACGGCTTCTCGATCGGCTGGGGGTGTTGGCCGAGGGGTTCGTGTTCCGAGGGTCCACGGCTTACCTGAAGGACCGGGATCGTCCGGAGAAGAGCGAGGCCGCGATGGACCTGATCGAGCGGGCGATGGCCTTGGAGGAGGAGCCGCTGTACGTGGTGGCGATAGGGGCGATCACGAATGTCGCCTCTGCCATTCTGCTGGAGCCCGAGATCATCAAACACGTCGTGCTAGTCTGGCTGGGCGGGCAGCCCGTCCATTGGCCTAGCGCCGTGGATTTCAACTTGGGGCAGGACCTTCCCGCGTCTAAG
The DNA here is from genome assembly GCA_021159845.1 of Anaerolineae bacterium. GTDB lineage: Bacteria > Chloroflexota > Anaerolineae > DUEN01 > DUEN01 > JAGHDS01. The sequence goes on along the minus strand of JAGHDS010000134.1, from coordinate 2,420 downwards.
TTGGTGTTCGACTGCGGCGTGCCGCTCGTGCATATCCCCTGTTATACCGTGGCTTCGCATTTGCTGACCTCGGTTCCCGAGATGGAGCACCATGTGCATGGGCAGGGGGCTATCGGTGAGTACTTGTTCGAGACCTTCCGGGACTACATGGAGCAGTATGATCTTCTGGCGAAGGAGATCTGGGATATCGCGACGATTGGCTATCTGGTCAATCCCGACTGGGTGCCGACCGCACTGATACACAGTCCCATCCTGACCGATCAGGCGACCTGGAGCGTTGATCCCTCGCGTCATCTCATCCGACAGGCCACTTTTCTGCGTCGTGATCCGATCTTCCGGGATCTGTTCGAAAAGCTACGGCAGGCCCGTTGACCCTGAAGGGCAAACGGGCCGAGCCTTGGCGGTCGTTCGCCATCCGTCGCTATTCATTATTGATGAGGAGGTAAGCGTTTATGGGGGAACCGGCTGAAGAGAGTCGAAGGACTGATGAGGGGGGAACGAAATCTAAGGATTTTATCCGTCAGATTATTGATAAGGACTTACGCACCGGGCGTTATAACGGCGTGCATACGCGTTTCCCGCCCGAGCCGAACGGCTACCTGCATATCGGTCACGCGAAGGCGATCTGCTTGAACTTCGGCATCGCCGAGGAATACGGCGGGCTCTGCAACCTTCGATTTGACGATACGAACCCTTTGCGTGAGGAGGAGGAGTACGTCCAGTCCATCATTGAGGACGTGCGGTGGCTGGGGTTCGACTGGGAGGATCGGCTTTTCTATGCCTCGGATTACTTCGATCAGCTCTACGAGTGGGCCGTTCAACTCATCAAGGATGGCAAGGCGTATGTGGATGATCTGAGCCCGGAGGAGATCCGGCAGTATCGGGGAACGCTCACCAAGCCTGGCCGGGAGAGCCCGTATCGGAACCGGTCCGTGGAGGAGAACCTGGACCTGTTCGAGCGGATGCGTAGAGGGGAGTTCCCGGATGGCTCGCGCGTGTTGCGCGCGAAGATCGACATGGCCTCGCCGAATTTGAACCTGCGCGATCCGGTGATGTACCGGATCATTCATGCATCGCACCACCGGACGGGGGATAAGTGGTGCGTCTACCCGACGTACGATTGGGCTCATGGCCAGTCCGATTCCATCGAGGGGATCACGCATTCGATCTGCACGCTGGAGTTTGAAGGACACCGTCCTTTGTATGATTGGTTCCTCGATCAGTTGGGGGTTCACCACCCGCGGCAGATTGAGTTCGCCCGTTTGGAGTTGAGCCATACGGTGCTGAGCAAGCGCAAGTTGCGGTTGCTGGTGGAGGACGGCTATGTGAGCGGTTGGGATGACCCCCGGATGCCGACGTTGGCGGGCCTGCGTCGTCGGGGGTACACACCGGAGGCGATCCGCAATTTCTGCAATCGCATCGGCGTGGCGAAGACGAACAGCGTTATCGACGTGGCATTGTTGGAACATTGCGTGCGTGATGATTTGAATAAGCGCGCACAGCGCGTGATGGCTGTCCTGCGCCCGCTGCGACTGGTGATCGACAATTATCCGGAGGGACAGGTAGAGGAGTTCGAGGTTGAGAACAACCCTGAGGATCCAGGCATGGGGACTCGGAAGGTTCCCTTCTCGCGCGTGTTGTATGTGGAGCGGGATGATTTCATGGAGGATCCACCCAGGAGATGGTTCCGCCTGGCGCCAGGTCGGGAGGTTCGCCTGAAGGGAGCTTATTACGTCACTTGCGTGGATGTGGTGAAGAACGAGGCCGGCGAGGTCGTCGAGCTGCATTGTACGTATGATCCTGAATCTCGCGGCGGCGTGACACCCGATGGCCGCAAGGTGCGCGGTACGCTACACTGGGTGTCGGCTGAACACGCCCTGGATGCCGAGGTTCGGCTGTACGATCGGCTGTTCCTGAAAGCAGATCCGGAGGATGTGGACGAGGAGGGGGCGGATTTCCGGGCGAATCTGAACCCGAACTCTTTGGAGGTGTTGACCGGGTGTAAGGTGGAGCCGAGCCTGGCCGACGCGAAGGTGGGGGACCACTGTCAGTTCTTGCGCCTGGGGTATTTCTGTGTGGACCCCGATTCTGCGAAGGGTAAGTTGGTGTTCAATCGCACGGTGACGTTGCGCGATACGTGGGGCAAGATCGCGAAGCGCGTCGGGGCGCGGTAGAGCGGTCGTGATGAGGACTTCTGACTTCGATTACGAATTGCCGCCCGAGCTCATCGCTCAGACGCCGGTGGAGCCACGGGATCATTCCCGATTGCTGGTGGTCAATCGGGGAACTGGCGCCCTGGAACACCGCGTTTTCTGGGATATCGTCGAGTACCTGCGGCCGGGCGATGTGCTGGTATGCAACGAGAGTCGCGTGATCCCGGCGCGGTTGCATGGCCGTAAGCCGACTGGCGGCCGGGTGGG
>JAGHDS010000319.1 GCA_021159845.1 Anaerolineae bacterium | reverse complement strand
GAGCGTTCATCCGACGCTTCTCCCTGGATGAGCTGCCACAGCTCATCAATGTGCTTGTAGGTGATATGAGCCTGGTCGGACCGCGGCCGGAACGCCCTGTCTACGTGGAGCAGTTCCGACAGAGCATCCCGCGCTACATGGATCGACATCGGGAGAAGGCCGGCCTGACCGGCTGGGCTCAGATCAACGGCCTGCGAGGCGATACATCCATCGCCGAGCGGACCAAATATGACCTGTGGTACATCGAGAATTGGTCACTGGCACTGGACATCAAAATATTGATCCGAACCCTCTTCCTGGTCTTCCGAGATCGCAATGCATATTAGGATAGAGGAGATCCCCCATGCGACAAACAACACCTGAGGAGGCTTTAGCGCGCAAATACCCGGAATGGATCGTACTGGTAGTATCCCGTGCAGCGGACGGGCAGGTGGACGTTATGCCAGCAGGATGGTCTATGGTTTGCTCGGGCACACCCCCCATGTACGCGGTGGCGGTCAGCCCGAAACGCTTCACACATAAAGCCATCCTGGACAGCCAGGCCTTCGTGATCGCGGCCCCTGGCCCCGACATGGGCGCAGCCGTATGGTACACGGGCAGCCACTCCGGCTGGGATGGCGACAAGATGCCCCACTCCGGGTTGAAGACCACGCCGGGAACAGCCACACCAGTGCCGCTTATTGAAGGGGCTGTCTTCAACCTGGAGTGCCGCCTCACACACCAGATGGAAACGGGCGATCACACGATCTTCGTTGGCGAGATCGTGGCCGCGCATGTAGACGACGAGGTGCCGGGGCGTCTGATGAACTTCGGCGATAATGTATACGGCCTGGCCCGGCTGATAGAGTCCACCCGATACGAGGCAAAATGAACGCCGTCATATCCCGTTCCGCTGCGCCCTCATGAAGGGAACCCATATAAGCTCGAGTGCATTTGACAAAACTCGCTCACGGGTTGTGCCCGATCAGGTTCAGTGGTATACTTTCGGCGTTATCGACGTATCTCGCAGTAAGAATACCGGCAGGGTATAAGCCGGTCCGGTGTTCCATAGGATGATGGTGGCATTGGGGCATTGAACTACGCAGGTGTCCCCAGAACGCAGGAGGTCAAACCGTGCGCGTGTCCTGTCTCCAAGAGAACCTGGCAAAGGGCCTCTCCATCGTCGGCCGGGCGGTTTCGCCGCGCAGCACGCTGCCCGTCTTGGGAAATATCCTCTTGGCAACGGATCAGGCCCGGCTGAAGCTGGCAGCGACGGACTTGGAAATCGCGATCAACTGCTGGATCGGCGCTCAGGTCGAGGAAGAAGGGGCAACAACCGTCCCTGCCCGGCTGCTGGCGGACTTCGTAAACTCACTGCCGCCCGAGCGGATCGATATGGAGCTCAGCGTGCGCACGTTAAGCCTACACGTCCGGTGTGCACGTTATGAGGCAAACATCAAAGGAATCGATGCCACCGAGTTCCCGCTGATCCCGACATCAGATGGGGATGAGTCGGTCGAGGTCCCAGTGGACACGCTACGTCAGATGATCGCTCAGGTAGCCTTTGCTGCGGCGACGGACGACAGCCGCCCCATGCTAACTGGCGTCCAGGCTCGCTTCCAGGATGACCGGTTGACGCTCGCCGCCACAGACGGGTTCCGCCTGTCCGTACGGTTGACCCGGCTGGACCAGCCGGTGAAGGAAAATATGGACGTGATTATCCCGGCGCGCTCGTTGCAGGAGATCGCCCGCATCAGCGGGGATGCCAACGAGGAACAGCCGGTCGAGATCCGGGTGGTTCAGGCGCGCAATCAGGTGCTTTTCCACCTGGCGGGCAAGGCCGATGACGGCGATAAGGGTGGGTTTCAACAAGTGGACGTTGTATCCCAGCTGATCGATAGCAAATTCCCGGATTACGAGGCGATCATCCCTAAAAGCTGGACGACGCGCACGGTGGTGGATACGGCGGAATTCCTGAAGGCCGTGCGAGTAGCATATCTCTTCGCTCGCGAGTCAGCCAACATCGTGCGGCTACAGATCACCCCAGGTCAAGCGGATCGCCCAGGCGTGCTGACGCTGACCGCCACCTCACAGGAATACGGAGATAACCTCAGTGAGGTGGAAGCTCTCGTAGAGGGCGAAAGTATGGAGATCGCATTCAACGCCCGCTACCTGATCGACGTGCTCAGCGTGATCGATACGCCTCAGGTGGCCCTGGAGACCACCCGGCCGGGTGCTCCAGGCGTGATTCGACCGGTGGGTACCGGGCCAGAGGAATTCACACATGTGATCATGCCGATGCACATCAGCCGCTGACACGGCTGTTCAGCATCCAAGCGCCTCGTTCGCAGCCCTCCGGTCTCTGGAGGGTTTTTTCTGATCGGTGGCCATGCGGCCCATCACACTTGCAGCCAACTCCCTCTGCCCGGCCACCTGCGCTCTGTCCTCTCCCCAACGCCCAGGCGGGGGATTCCTCAACCCATCGTCCGATCGTAGAAGGAGCTCGCAGGAGACGCTCGTGCGGTTGCTTCATCTATCCTTGGTAAACTTCCGAAACTACGCCCGGCTGGAGCTGGACTTCCCCAGCCGGATCACCTTGCTACAAGGGGCCAACGCACAAGGGAAAAGCAATTTGCTCGAGGCGATCCACTACCTGGCGACCGGCCGATCCTTACGAGCGAGCGCCGAGCGCGAGCTGGTGAACTGGCTTGCCCTCGATGATCCGCTACCCTACGCCAGGGCAGTCGCCGATGTGGCGCACCACGACCGGACAGAACGCCTGGAGATCATACTCACACCAATCAACGGCGGAACCTACCCGCCCAACTTCCGCAAACAGGTGCGCATCAACGGAGTGGCCAAGCGCGCCCTGGATTTGATCGGGCACCTGCGCGTGGTGCTCTTCGTCCCCCAAGATATCGAGTTGATCGACGGCCCCCCCAGCCACCGCCGCCGCTACATGGATGTAGCGCTCTGCCAAATGAGCTCAACATACTGCCGGGCACTGGCCCGTTATAACCAAGTTCTAACACGGCGCAACGCGCTACTGCGCACCCTACGGGAACAGGGGGGAGATCGCCGCCAGTTGCAGTTCTGGGACGATCAACTGGTGGAACACGGAGTCGTCCTGATGCAGGAGCGGCAACGGTTTATCCTCGACCTGGACATAGAGGCTCGCGCTCAGCATCGGGAGCTGACGAACGGGAGCGAACAGCTGCAACTACGCTATGTACCCAGCCTTGCTCCCACCCGCCGTGCCACCTCCACAAGACCCGCCGAAGCATCGGAT
>JAGHDS010000077.1 GCA_021159845.1 Anaerolineae bacterium | reverse complement strand
TAGCTCAGCCTCACTCGACGCCGATGCCCTCCCCCCCACGGAAATGGGGGAACGCTTCGCAATGCACTTGACCGCCGGCCGCGAGCGTGATATCGCGGCCGGCATGACGCTGGTCGGCCCCCACCGTGACGATATGCGCTTTATAGTGAACGGGCGCGACCTGCGCGTGTACGGCTCACGTGGCCAGCAGCGCACGGCCGCCCTGGCGTTAAAGCTGGCAGAGGTGTTCGTCATGTCCAGAGAGACCGGGGAGCCGCCGGTATTACTATTGGACGACGTGATGTCGGAACTGGATACAACCCGACGTCGAGGACTACTGAGCGTGCTGGACGGGCCCTTTCAGGCCATTATAACCACCACCGATTGGGACGACTTCACGGCGGACTTCAGGGCCCAAGCACACCTACTGCGGATATCTGGCGGGAGGATTGAGGAAGCCTCATCACCGGGGGGCCAGAGCGCCGATCCCGGTTCATAGTGGCCTGCGCACTGGCACCCCCGGCCGGCGGGGGAACCGGTCTGGTGTTGGAAGCACCTTCTGTACGGCAACGATAAAGCGGTCCTCAGCCAGATAAGGAACCTCGACTGGGATCGCTCGGTGGAGCCTGCCTCCAAGCACGGCCAACGCCCGATCCACCCCCATAAGCTCAGCGATCACAGATGGTCCCTTTTGAGCCAGCAACCAGCCGTCTGGGTGCAGGAAGGGAAGCGTGAGCTCCAGGAGAGGGCCAGTAGGGGCCACTGCCCTGGCCAACACCAAATCATATCCCTCGCGGTGGTCTGGCTGATGCGCCAGTTCCTCGGCACGACCGTGGATCGCGACCACACCGTACAATCCCAATTCGTTGACAACATGCTCCAGAAAACGAACCTTCTTAGCGACAGCGTCTAACAGCGTCAGGCGCAGCCCCGGCCACACGATCTTAAGGGCCAGGCCGGGTAATCCAGCCCCCGTGCCCACGTCGATCGCGCGGACAGGCGCTCCCAGGCGCGCGACACCTGGGTAACCATCAAGCTGCCGCAGTGCCACCAGGCAGCTCAGCGAATCCAGAAAGTGGCGGATCTCCACCTGCTCGGGCGTATCGATCGCGGTCAGGTTAAAGCGACGATTCCACTCCAATAACAGGTCGCGATACCGCCGAAAGAGGTCCAATTGGGCCTCCGTCAGCGATATCCCCATCTGTTGAGCACCACGCCTGAGTCGTTCCATGCCTGCTCACCATCCTCCAACAGGGCCATATGAACGGATCTTCGAGGGCATATCGTCCTGTGGTCATGCTGAATTATAACCGAGCAGGCCCGGTGCACCAAGCAATCATCTGGTGTTCCAACTCAGTGAGTTAAAAAGAGAGGCCCTGGTTCCCCTAGAAGGCCAAGGTCTCTCCTTCCCACATAATACATATGTGTATCGTTTTCAAAGGGAATGCAGGGCCTACCGCTCCTTCCCCACCGCCTCATGGCGCACGTCGATCGCGGGTGAGGCAGTGCCTTGGCCATTCGCAGCCAGACTCAGGAAGTATCGGTGGAAACGGACATCTCTCGTGAGCTCAGGGTGGAAGGCAGTTGCCAGGAGCCCGCCTTGTTGAGCGGCCACGACAGTCCCATCCTCCAACCGGGCCAGCGCAGTCACGCCATCGCCCACTCGAATGATCTGCGGAGCGCGAATGAATACGGTGTGAAAGGGTAGCCCTTGCTCACCCGGGCCAGCGACCGCATCCAGGGCCGGGATCAGCAGACCAGCCTCGAAGCTGTCCACCTGCCGGCCGAATGCGTTCCGACGTACCCGGATGTCCATTAGCCCCAGGAGTGGTTGAGCTTCCCCCTCGACTTCTTGGGCCAGCAGGATCAGCCCGGCGCAGGTGCCCCAAACGGGTCTCCCCGCTTTCGCCATTTGGCGAATGGGTTCGAGCAGCCCATAGGTCACCGCCAGCTTCCCGATAGCCGTGCTCTCCCCGCCCGGGATGATCAACCCATCGAGTCCCTCCAGCTCCACCGGAAGGCGAATCGGCCTGGCTTCCGTTCCCAGCGCTTGCAGGATCCGGATATGTTCAATAAAGGCGCCTTGCAGTGCCAATACGCCGATTCTCATGACTACCACCCTCGCACGGCTAGCCGCTCCTCAGGCGGGATGGCGGCAATTTCCAGGCCCTGCATCGGTTCCCCCAGACCACGTGATACCTCAGCCAGGATATGCGGGTCATCGTAGTGGGTCACAGCCTGCACGATGGCCCGCGCGCGACGTTCTGGATCGGCGCTCTTGAAAATCCCAGACCCCACGAAGACGCCATCCATCCCCAGTTGCATCATCAACGCGGCGTCGGCCGGGGTCGCGATGCCACCTGCGGCGAAGTTCACCACCGGCAGCCGACCTAGCTCTGCCGTCTCGCTAACCAACTCATAGGGAGCGCCGATCTTTTTGGCGTAAGCCATTCGTTCCTCAGGGGCCATTGTTACCAACCGCCGGATCTCACCCAGGACGGATCGAGCATGGCGCACGGCCTCCACTATGTTTCCCGTGCCAGCTTCACCCTTCGTACGGATCATGGCCGCGCCCTCGCCGATGCGACGGAGCGCCTCGCCCAGGTCGCGGCAACCACAGACAAACGGCACCTTGAACCGGTGCTTGTCGATATGATGCTCCTCGTCGGCGGGGGTCAGCACCTCCGACTCGTCGATGAAATCCACCCCCAGAGCCTCCAGAATCTG
>JAGHDS010000456.1 GCA_021159845.1 Anaerolineae bacterium | reverse complement strand
ATCCTGTACCTTGTATCTGGAATCCTGGATCCTGCTTCACGGTTTCACCTCAACCGAGCCCAGCTCGGCGTAGTCCGCCCCGCCATGCCCCTCCGTCAGCGGCAGCCTTTGCCATGTTACCGGATCGTACAGGCCCACGCGCAGCGTGTAGCGACCTGGGGGAGCTTGCGGAGAGAGGGGAACTTGGTAATGATCGTACAGCACCTCGCCCGGTATCCAGCCCGTGGTGGGCGCCTGGCCGTTCAGTGGCTCCTGATCTTTCTGCCCGCGGATCTGGCCGTTGGCATCTACCAGGTGGATGAACACTTTGTAAGCCCTGTTCATCTCGGCCATCCCTTGCCAGTACAAGGTGATGGATAATACGTCGCCCGGCGCGACCTGGCGCGGAGCGAGGTCATATCCCAGGAGGCGGGCCTTGCCGCCGAATAGGGCTTGGGTGGGGAACTCCGGTGTGGGTAGCTCATAGGGGTGTGGGCGCGCTGTCACGTCGACTTGCCCCAGCGAGACCGTGGTGAGGAGGGATCCGTCCTCTCGTGTCACTCGTAGCAGGAGCTCGTAGCGTCCGCTGGGAGCGCGAGCAGGCAGTAGCGCATGCCATTGCTCACGCACGATCTCGTTCTTTTGCCACATGGCGGGTGGGTAAGCCTCACTGAGTGGGTGCCGTTCATCGCGCTGCCATATCTGATCGCCCTGACGTAATTGCAGCGAGAGCCGGAACGGGGCATCCCCCGCCCGCCAGCGTTGCCAGAAGAGCGTCAGGGGTACGGCTTCGCCGGCTTTCAACGACGCATCGGGGAGTGTATACCCCAGCAGGTGCAGCGGGCCCACGTCGATCGACTGACGATGGGCGATGTCCAGGGTTTCCACGTCGGGTGGGCTGGCTGGCCGGGTGATCTCAACGTTGCCAAGGACGGCGTGGTCTCCCTGCGGGTTCCCGGCTGCATCGCACACTTCCAGCGCCCGACCGAGCTGTGGCGAGAACCACCCGATCTCGATCTGATACCGGCCGGGCGGTGTTCCGGGAAGCACGGTGAGCCGGTGCACATCACGCAGTACATCGCCGGGAGAAACGTTTTCCAGAGGGTGATATCCCTCCAGCAATCGCGCGTCCGAGCGTCCCCATCGGTTATCGCGTGCATCTCGGAGACCCATGTACACTGTCGCGTCCGATGGTGGTGGCTTGAGGATCTCCCAATACAGGGTGACCACCAGTTCATCACCCGACGCGACCTGGGAGACGGGAAGGTCATAGCCGAGCAGCCTCACTTGCCCGCCGAAGGTGATATTCAAGGGGACTTGTATTTGCCCGATTTCCCCTGGCAGAGGAACAGGGCCGGGGTAGATGCGCACGTAATCTACGCCGTGTATGCGCACCGTGTGCAGTGGCTTTTGGGCGGCGAAGTAGGCGATCATCTTCGGCTCGGGCACTTTCCTCTGGAATTGATTGATGTATAAGACAATGCGATTGGCATTCGTCCAGGGCCATGTATTCGTGGACCATCCCTTGCGTACCCCGATAGCTGTGCCTGCAAAGTACGGGGCGAAGGCCCCTTCATACCAGCTTGCCACAACCATGTGCCTGGCCTCTGGAGACCGGTTTAGCCAGCGAGCAGCGCGATCCAGCCCCTCGCCGTTGCCGATCATGAGCACATGTTGGGCGACGCGCACGCCGCCTAGAAGCGGGTTGTAGTAGGTGAGGTAGTATGGATATTGCGGTAGCAGAATGACGAGCTGAGCCAGACCCAGCATGGTTGCTGTGGTCAGGCCGCGGATCGCTATCCATTGGCTCGCCCTGCTCCTTTGCAGGCGACGGCGCACTTGCTCCACCCAGCGCTCAGTCCAGGCGCCGATCTCCCGCCAGCCGGCCGCAGCCACGAATGCCAGGGCTGGAGCCATGGGGATGATGTAGCGATCGATCTTCGTCTCGCTGAGTGTGATGAAGAAGAGAATGGATATAGGGATGAGAAGGATGGCGATCAGTTCTGATACATGATCTAAGCGGCGCCGTAGCCTGGAGGCCGACAGGGACACTAGGCTGGCGAGTAATCCCACCTGTAGTACGGGTGACAGCCGATAAGCCAAGACGAGAGGATAGAATAGCGGTCCCGGCGAGCGGGTGAAGTGTCCCAGGAAGAACTGGTTATGTCCCTCTTCCTCTTCTACCAGATCTGCCAGAAGATGTCGGATCGTTTGCAGCGGTGCTACCCATAGCGCTGGCCAGAGAACGATGAATACAGCCAGCGCCGTGCCTCCCCAGAGGAATAGGTCGATGATCTGTCGCCTCCAGCCGCGGCGGGGGAAGCTTGATCGCCAGACTCCAGTCTCGATCAGGACGACCCAGGCGGCGACGGCTGGTAAAGTGAAGACAGCGGGGATCTTGGTCGCCGTAGCCAGTCCCATGAGCGCGCCGGAGGCTAAGAGCCATCGGCGGCTCTTACCACCGCGCAGGTAGAGTAGTAATAAAAGTAATGCCAGGATGCCGAAATCCGCCTGGAAGGCATCGGTCGTGATGGCCCGTTGGTAGGCTAGGAAGTATGGCTCTAATACCAGCAGGGAGATGCCTCCCAGCGCGACCGGGCGGCCAAGTAGTTCCCTGGCCAGGATGTATAAGAACACCATGCATATCGCTGTGATGGTTGCCTGTGCCAGGCGGGCTGACACGTAAAAGCTGATGGGGAAAAATGGCCAGTTGGTCAACGTCTGCACGCAGGCGTGGAACGTTGGTGCCTGGTCCAATCCCAGTGAGCTGGGAAACCAGTCTCGGAGCAGGCAGCGCGCGGCCGACACGGCTCCGATCATCCACATATTGGGCAGGCCGGGATGATGACGGATGTAGGTGCCCGCCAGGTCTCCATTGAGCAGAGCGGCCAGGAACATCGGCCCGCGACGGATCCACAGTGCTTCGTCTACGTTGATGGGTACGTGAATGGCGAGTACCCGTAATGCCAAGGAGACAACGAATATCCCGATCAACAAAGTCCGTTCAGAGATGGGAGACTCTGAAAGCGAGTGTGATGCTCGTTTCATCAGCGTCTATTTTCCCCCTCCCGTGGTCCTACGATCTGGATCGTCTCTCCTAAAATCAAGTAGTCCTGTGTGTTCTTCGTGCTCATCCCTGTTACCGGAAGCCGCCTGAGCGTGCTATCGTCGTAGAGCCCTACGCGTAGCCTGTACTCACCGGGCGGGAGGTTGGGGGGTGTCTCTAATGTATATTCGTCGGTAATCACCTCGCCTGGTAACCAGCTCGTCGTTGGTGCGCTCCCTCCGGCCGGAACGCTGTCCCTCTGGGCCACGATGGTATCGTTGGCATCAATGAGATGGACGAATACCTTGTAGCTGTGCGATGTGGTACCCAGGGCTTGCCAGGCCAACACGAGCCGCACTGCCCGTCGGTCGTAGGTGAGCGTATAACCGGCTAGTCGGGCGATCGTGCCGAAGCGCGCGTCCAGGCGGTGCGATATGTTTGAAGGTGGCTCGAACACGCGGGGATGCCCAAGGACTTCTATATCTGTCAGATGTATCGGGGCACCGACCGGTTGCCCGTCCCTGTCCTGGAGTTGGATGAAGATGGTCAGGGGACCAGTGGACTCGCGAGGAATGGTGAGCCGATGTTTGGTGTGAATGACCTCGCCCGAGCGCCACTGGCTCACAGGGTAAGCGGTGCCCCCCAATACCTCTTTGCTCTGGGCGAGGGACTTCCCTGTTGCGTTGGTGGAGATGATGTGCAGTTGGTAGCGAGGGCGGCTTATCCCTATAGCCTGCCAATAGAGATCGATCGTTGCCGAGTCGCCTGGGTGCGCTCGCTCTCGAAGAGGGCCGTATCCCAACATGCGCAGCCCGGGCCACTGTGCTTCCATAGGGTGGGCAATACTGAATTTCTCCGGTATGGCTGGCATGTGTGCTGGCATCACCTCGACCGGGCCAATCGGAGCGTCTAATTCCAGCGGCCTCCCGCTTGGGTCGGTGACAGGCAAGGGGATGAGGTCTTTAGTCCCGTAAACCCGCACGCGAAGCTGGTAAACGCCTGGTGGTATGCCCGGTGGTAGCGACAACTTGCTGGTGGTTAGAGCAACCTGGCCTGATGCCCAGGCAGAGGTGGGCAAGGATGCGTTGAATGGTTTCCCACCGATCCCCTCGCGGAAACGGAGGGCGTGAACCGGGCCGTCCACCTGTGCCCACAGCTCGCCGGCCTCATCGACTACCCTCAGGGAATAGCTGAGGTCCTTTCCAATGGGTGATAGGGCCTGCCAGCGCAGAAGGACGTGGCGGGCCACGTCGGCGGGCAGGCGAGTAGCACCCAAGTCGGCGCCGGTCAACATCAGGTGCTTACCGAAACGGACATGGGGGTGCGAAGGAAGGATATCTTTTCGCAGATAGACCTCCAGTGCATCCTCACCCTGGCCGAAAACTCGCACCAGTGCGAAGGAGCTTTGTACGAACCGATAAAACGCGTCGAAATCGGACATGGCGAGAAGTTGTCGGCCAGCCGCGCCGAAGTTCAACACTACGGCGCTAGCTGTTGTTGCCTCGATCTCTCGTTTTAGAATCTGGCCGGTGATCTGTCCGCTGCCGGCCGCGCCTTCTGAGATGGCCGCAGCCGTGCGAGTGCTGGGACGCCGGGCTAAAAAGTTCAGCCACTGTTCATCTGATACGATGACTTCGCCCGGCTTGGTATGGAGGCGAAGGAAATCCGCCGCCGGCGCATTCCATTGCGTGTGCTTGTGAACGGTAGCGATATCGCGCTCTAGGTGGGGCTTGAGTGACCATCCTCCCAAGAGGAGCACTAACAGAATCGCGATATTCCAGACCGGGCGTCTCCGTCCTCGTTTAACCGTCCACTGGAGCGCCTTCACTAGCCCTGTGGCCCAGCAGATGCTAACAGCGGGCGCCAGGTAGACCAGGTAGCGAGATTCCGCACCGCGCTTGATCAACAGAAGGGCCAACGCGGTGGGAAGCTGGGTTAATAAGGCCCGGGCAGCAGGATGACTTTGTCGGATCAGCAGGATGATGCCTACCCCTGCCAAGACGAGGAATAGCGGCTGATAATGGGCGAAATCGGTGAGGAGATGTGCCCTTTCGACCAGCACGGTGGAAAAGCTTACGTTGTGTCCCTGGCGTAGATGATGGCCAACCACTTGTGCCAGGAAATCGGGCTGTATGGCCGTGAAAAGACTCGCGGTCAGGAGGAGCGGCAGCAAGAAAGCGGCTGAGAATACTCCGAGATCACGGCGTACTGAGCTGAAGCTATGTCGCGTGTATGCGGTCCAGCCAAAGTAGATGAGACAGCCTCCCGCGGCTAGCAGGCCAAGAAGCTTGAAGAGCGTTGCCAGGGCGTAAGCCAGGCCGGCGAGCACAAGCCCTCGCTCGCGGTGTCGCGAATCTTGTTGGGCCACGGACCAGGTGAACAGGGCGAGCCCGAGTGTGCTTCCCAGCAGCATATAAGGGTCGGAACGCCAGATCCGTCCGATCGCATACACGCGGTCATTTGCCAGGAATGCAATGATCGCCAGCAAAGCCACGGATGGGCCGAACATTTGCATAGCGATGAAGAAGGCCAGTCCACCGGCCAGAAGCACCGAGACGACGCTGATTGCGCGCAAAGGTACCCGGGCGGGGCCAAAGACCCGTTGTAGCAATCCGCCCAAATAGAGGAAGGCGGGCATCTGAGCGGTGACGAAATCGCGGTAGGGTACGTCACCCAGACTGATCCGCCAGGCGTCATACAAATATTGCCCCTCATCCTCGGAGGTGCGGAATGGGGTAAGATTGTATATATACCCACTGGCGGCTGCAACTAAGATAGCCACCAGGAGAGCGGTCACCCAGCGGCGGGCTCGAATGCTATGCATTGTCTCTGGCCTTGTTGCCAGCCAGAGAGGACGAGATTTCTTCGCTACGAGAGCTGCCACTGATGTCAGGCCTCGCATTGAGAATGATGCCGGCCGCTCCCGATTGCATTCGGCCGGCACGTTTTTGATTGTCCACAGCTTTGGTTTTTTGTCTAGCCGGCGACTTCTCATCCTTGAAATGGCCTCAGCGAATCGTTCCCATCGTTCCTACACTCTGTAATAGGGCGTCTCCTAGGAGGTGGCCACTCGGACCATAAACAGGGAGCCGTTCTAGTGTCATGGCCTTGTACAGTCCGATCTCCAGTCGGGTGTGTGCGAGGGAGCTGCCTGGCGGAATTGATAGCTGGTGAGTATCTACGATAATCTCGCCGGGCAGCCAGCTGACTGCGGGCCGTGCCCCGCCTTCCGGTGGGCTGTCGTGTTGGGCGACCACTTGTCCTTGATCGTTTAACAGGTGGACGAATGCAGTGTAGGGGACATCGGCCGTAGCCAGTGCTTGCCAATATAAAGTGACCATCAGCCTCTGCCCATCGCCGGAGCGGGCGAGGTCGTAGCCGAGCAATCGGGCGATGTCTCCGAATACGGCTTCCCGTGGATACTGAGGGGATCGTGGCAGCTTGAAGATTCGGGAGTAGTCCTGTATGGCGATCCTTGCTAGCGTTTGGGTTGGTCCCAGTGGTGCACCTTCGGCATTGATGATGTTGAGCATCAGTTGACTGGTGCCGGCAGAAGCCCCCAGTGGGATGCGCAGCCGGTACTGTCCCTCCCATATCTCCTGTGCCTGCCAGAAGCGAGTGGGGTTCTCCCCTCCGGCCAGGGGCAAGATGGTGTCGAGATAAATGCCTCCCCGCTGGCTCACCAGCCAGAAACGAGCTTTGTACTCCGCTCCTGGGGCTTGGCGTGCTTGCCAGAATAGGCTGAAATGCAGGTAGTCGCCGGGCCGGGCTCGCTTTGAGAGAGGGCCTCTGCCAAGTAGCTCAAAGGGGCCCCATCGGTCTCGAATGGAGGCAGCGATTGGAAGTTCGTCTGGGGAAAGGAATGGTTGAGGACGGGTGATGGTCACCATCCCCAGGGAGTAAGCTAGATGACCTGTCTGTGTGAGTTCATCGCGATATCGCAACGGGTGTTGTGTTTTCGTTTCGTATACGACGAGTTCGATATGATAGGTGCCGGGTGGGATTGTGGGGGGTACATGGAAGGACACGGTTTGGATAGCCGTTTGCCCCGGGCGCCAGGAACCGGTATGGAGTGGACTCAGCTCGGGACCGAAGTAGCGGGGATGGTATCGGACCACCGCGATCTCCGTGTCGCACTGTGTCCATACGTTCCCGACGCTATCCAGGAGCCGTAATGATACGGAGTGGTTGGCGGACATGGCTTGTAGCCCGCGCCAACGCAGGGTCACCAGGATGTGCTTCCCAGGCAGTATCTGGGTTCGGGACAATGCGTATCCCGTCAGCATGAGCTGGTTCTCGAAGGATATGGCCGTTTGGTGGGGCATAATGTCCGTCTTACTGTAGAACTCGAGCCATTGCTTGCCGCGTGGATAGCCCCATGGCCGGGCCGCAATCAAGGCGAAATGGCTCTGCACGTATTCGTAGAAGCGGTTGAAGTCGGGCATGCTCGCTAATCGCGGGGATGTCGATCCGAACTCCAGCACGATCATGTGCACGTTGTTCTCCTGGATCTCTTGGATGAGGCGGGTCGCGGTGATTTGGCCACTCCGGGCAGCGCCTGTACTGATCCCGGCGCTGGTGTAGGTGCCGGGACGTTGTGCGTAGAAATTTAGCCCTTGATAGTCGGAGATCATCGTGGCGCCAGGTGGGGATGCCCGCTTGATGAGTGCCACCAGCTTAGGCGTATCGTGTTCCGTCTCCAGCACACGGGGAATATCCTGCCGAGCGTAAGGGACGAGGGAGAGAACCGCAAGAGCGGCCAGGGCGGCCAGGCCCGCCCAGCCCAGAACAGGCCGGCGTTTGCTCAATCTCAGGATTGTTCCACCTGTCCAAACGAGGCCAGCCGCCCATAAGAGCGCTAACGCCGGGAAGAGGTAGACCAGATGTCGATCACCCAGTGGGCGTGAGAGAAGGAGGAAGGCAGCTGCTGTAGGGATCTGACACAGGATCGCCAGAGCGCGTGATCGATGAGCGCGCAGGATGTCGGGGATGCCCAGTATCACCAGGAGGAGAAACAATGGCTGGTCGCGGATATATCTCTCGAAGAAATGGACATTCTTGTGGATCACGCCCGCCAAGCCTAAGTCACTGCCTTGACGCAGATGATGTCCCACCACCAACCGGGGGAAATCGGGCGTTAGGTACAGGAACAATGCTGTTGTCAAGAGCAGGATGGCTATCACGGGCACCGCGAATGCCACCAGATCACCGAACAGGGCGCGAAGATCCCGTTTCCGCCGCCATGCGTCCCATAAGAGGTAAAGGCCGCAGCCGCCCGCGCTGAGCAGGCCGAAGAGCTTAAAGTCTGTGGCTAATCCAAAACAGAGGCCGGCCCAGGCAAAAGCACGCCGGCGCGGCAAAGGTGGCCGCTCAGGTAGTCCCATGATAAATAGAAGCAGACCGCCAGTGCTGAGTAGTAGCATGTACGGGTCAGAGCGGAAAACTCGTACGATCTCATATACGCTGGAATTCAGAGCGAAGGGAACCAAAGCCAAAAAGGCAATAGATGGGCTGAAAATATAACGCCCTAGTTGCCACAGCAAGCAGGCCGCTCCTAGCCCGACGAGGACGGTGACAATCCTCAGCGCCAAACCGGATGAGCCGGACAGCCATTGTATGAGTGCTCCGAAGTAGAGGAACAATGGCATCTGGGCTGTCATAAAGTCCCGGTAGGGGATCTCACCCGATTGGATGCGCCATGTTTCGTATAGATATTGACCTTCGTCGTCGTTGATCCACGTCCCGTCCAGGTTGTAACCAAACCAGAGGCCGATGAACGCTAAAACGAGCAGTAAGCCAAGCGCGTAAGGTACCTTGATCTTGCACGCTTCGCGGTCGCGCGCAAAAATAACTTGCGAGGGAGAAAGCAAGCCTTTCAAGGTAAGGTGGGTGGGATAACTCATGTCCTCGCTCAGGTGCTTGGAAGTGGTTTCGCGTTCCCCCGGTTTATGGCCTAGGCGTGGGTTTTGCCCGATGCCTCGTGGAGGCGTTATGGTTATTCCGTCTGAAGGCAAAACCTCACCGATAAGTAAACGGAAGCTGCACATACTTTATGCGGTTGATTTATGTGTTGCTAAGACAAAACGGTCTGAAGCTTTTACTCGCCGGCGCCCTGACGCCATAGACGCATGGCTGGGGGAGCACTAACGGCGTCAGTCGGAGGAAAGGGTAATGGCGGAAGGGCATGTGACCGTTCTCAAGGATTGTGTTATATGCCAGGATGGAATGGCTCGCTCTTGCCAGATTGCATCTCACTTCGCCTTGTTCCCCCAAGCGGTTGTGCTACAATGTCACGTGTAGTTGTCGATCTCGGTGAACTGGTAAACTGAGAAATTGCTAGCGGGAGATAAGATCATGCCATCCATTAGGACAGCGATCATCCTTGCAGCTGGCCAGGGCACGAGGTTCTGGCCCTACAATGTCGTGCGTCAGAAGGCAACATTCCCTATTGCCAACGTGCCCGTCGTGCGACGACTTGTGGACGATCTCGTCGGCCTGGGGATGGAGCGTATCGTGGTCGTCGTGGGAATGGGCGAGGCAAGTGTCAGGGCCGCGTTGCATGGTGTTCACGGAGATCTCGTCTTTGTGCGACAGCCCAGCCCGGAAGGGACGGCCGCTGCCGCGCTGCTGGGCGCGCAGAGCCTGGATGAGGACTTCCTGGTTGTGTCGGGCGATGTGGTTACCGCTCGGGAGAATCTGGCCGCTTTGATCGACCGTTTCGCTCAGGATCGTCCGTTGGCGGCCGCGCTGATCCAGCCGCTGGGCGATGAGCGACCGCAGGATTGGCTCGTTGCCTTCCCAGAGGGGGAAATCCTGCGCGGAATTGAGGGGCATAGCCGGGATGGCGCGCATCGGCTGTGTGGTATTTACGCTTTTCGGCCGGAGGCGCTCCCATATCTGCGTGATAACCCTGGTCTGGTCACCCGGGTGCCGGTAGGAGGGATGCCGCCGTTGGAGGCGGAGATTGCCCAATCGTTGCAGATGATGATCGACGAGGGGCAGTCCATACTGGTCGTGGAGGCGCCGGGGCACCACGTGGACTTGGATAAACCCTGGCACATTCTGGAGGCCAATTATCGGGTCATTGCAGACATGTCCGCTCGTTTGGAGACGGATGTGATCGCTCCGACGGCGCGCGTGCATGATGGCGCGGAAATCCACGGTCGCCTCGTTCTCGGCGAAAACACCTTTATTGGCAATCGCGTGGTCATAGATGGGGACCTCTGGTTGGCCGATGGCGCTCGTATCACCAATGGAGCCATCCTGAAGGGGCCTGTGGTGGTCGGACGCGAGACCAAATTGCGGGATTATTGCCAGATCGGCGGATATAGCGCGTTGGGAGACCGCGGCGTTTATGGCCATGGGGCGGAGTTCAGCGGTGTGGCTCTGGATACTGTCTATGCCTACCATTACTGTGAGATATGGGGGGTTGTGGGGCAGGCGGTGGACTTCGGCGCGGCCACGGTTTGCGGTAACCTTCGATTCGATGATGGCGAGACGGTGTGGCGGATTAAGGGGCGGCCAGAGGTGCCTTCACATGCGTCAAACGCGGCCTACTTTGGCGACTTCAGCCGCACGGGCGTGAACGCGATCATCATGCCCGGACGACGGATCGGCGTGTACTCTTGCGTTGGGCCCGGTGTGATCTTGTATGAAGACCTCCCTGACCGCACCTTGATCACAGCCAAGCAGGAGCTGGTTACCAGGCCTTGGGGTCCGGAACGTTATGGGTGGTAGGTAAAAGACGCGGAGTGGGGGGCGTGAAGCGGAGAATGGAGAGCATCCCCTTATGTTTGACCCCATCGCGCTTTACCTGCCCTTCACATCCTCATATCCCTAAGATGAGCTTGGCCACGGATAGGTAGATCAGCAGGCCGGTCGCGTCCACCAATGTGCTCATGAATGGGCCGGAGACGATAGCCGGGTCGATATGCAGCTTGCTGGCTAACAGGGGAAGTGTCGACCCCACGACGTTCGCCCACAGGACGATCATGAGCAGGGCGGTCGCGACGGCGCTGGCGACCGCGTGGCTGGTGCCCCAGGCCAGTGCCCGTATGTAACCGATTGTGCCCATCGCTATCCCCAGCAGCAGGCCGACGCGCAGCTCGTGCCATAGCACCCGCAGGGCATCGCCGAGGTCGATGTCACCTATCGCCAGCGCTCGGATGATCGTGCTGGTCGTCTGTGACCCGGCATTGCCACCGGTGCCGATGAGGAGCGGAATGAAGAAGGTTAAGGACACCACGGCGGCCAGCTCATGCTCGAACAGCCGAAGCACTGTGCCGGTCAACGTCTCGGTAACGAAGAGGAGGAGTAGCCATCCAATGCGGCTGCGGGCCACGCGGGTGACGCGCGTGTCCAGGTAGGGGCCTCCCAATGGCTGCGCACCGCCTAGTCGCTGGATGTCCTCTGTAACCTCCTCTTGTAACACATCCACCAGGTCATCCACAGTGATGACGCCCAACAGCCGATGGTGCTCGTCCACCACCGGCAAGGCGATCAGATCGTAGCGATCCATCAGGCGGGCGCACTCCTCCTGATCTGTGCCCGCGGGTACGCTGATGACCTCGGGGTCCATGATGTCCACCATGCGTTGTTGGGGATCGGCCATGATGAGCTGCCGCAGGGAGACGGTGCCGCGGAGCACGCCGTTCCGATCGACGACGAAGAGCTGATCGACCACGTGTCCTTCTGGGTGCCATCGACGGATGGCCTCCAGTGCCTCGGCGACCGTCGTGCGGCGGCGTAGTGCCAGAAACTCGGAGGTCATCAGGCCGCCAGCCGTGTCATCAGGATGCACTAGCAGGGGGCGAACCTCCTCCGGGTCTTCCAGGCTGGCCAAGACAGCTTCCGCCTGTTCTGGGGGGATATCGCCCAGCAGGTCGGCCGCCTCATCTGGCTCCATTTCATCAACGATGCGGCTCAACTCACGCGGCGGCAGGGTTTGTGCAAGCTCTGCTGCCTCTTCCTCATCGAGCTCTTCCAGGATGTCGGCCGAATCCTCGGGGGATAGGCGCGGCAACAAAGTCTCCTGGTCCTCCTCGTCCAGCTCGGAGAACACCTCGGCCTGGTCGGCTGGGCGGAGGCTTTCGATGATGGCAACTGCTTGGTCGTAGTCCCCGCGCTCTAGCGCGGCGCGCACGCGGCCCAGCGCGCTTTCGATGAGTAAGCGCTCCATGAGACCCTCCTTGCATGGGGAAATGCGCGCTCCCCGGGAGGGCCTGGCAGCGGGGTTACGAGGGGAGCAATGCGAGCGCGCGATGGCCTCTCGGGGAGCGACGTATGAAGTTGTTCATAACGCCACGACCCCAGGCCGCTCGCGCTCGGCTTGCCGAGAAGCGAGGCTGGAGTCCATGCCGGGTACTGTGGCCCGGACTGGGAGGAGAAGCACTCTCTTCCATACGTGTCCTTACACCGACTGTTTTCAGAACTTTGAATTGGGAGAACTCCCGTCGCGCTTAGCGCGATAACGCTGCCATTATACGAGAGGGTCGATAACCTGTCAATTAGGCATGGCTCATGTCCAGAAGTGGTGCAGGTAGTGTGGTATAATCCTGGCCATGGACTTTCCAATTGTAGACTTATCCGACGATGAACTGAGTGAAGCCTGGCGGCTGAAGTACTTCCACCAGGGGCAGTT
>JAGHDS010000089.1 GCA_021159845.1 Anaerolineae bacterium | reverse complement strand
TTCGTGAGACTTGATGTACGAGGATATAGCGCAGCTAATCTCTCTTACCCCAACGGTGAACAATTACTGCGCTTTCCAAAGGTTGACAAGATGCCGGATGAGTGATATACTTGCGGCGTCGTTGGAAAGTATACCATACCTCTGTGGTGAAGTGGACGGCATGATGATTTTCGCCCTGGTCCTTATTAGCCTTCTTATTGTAGAGCTCCTGGTAATCGTACGCCGGGAGCCGATCCTGGTTGGGAGGCTAATGAGGTAGGGCCAGGCCCTGTCGGATGTTGGTAAAAACCCCTCCTAGACCAGGAGGGGTTTTTCTTATATTGGCCTGTGTGCGATGGGCTAAATGGGTGGTCTCTTGGCATCTCGTGAGAGCAAAGGCGCCTCACTCAGCAAATATACAAGCCTGAGGAGTGAGGCGCCTCGTGTTTTTCGGCCGTTAGCTATCTTGTAGGGAGGGATGAGAATGCGACTGACAGGTGGGCAGATTGTGTGGGAAAGCCTGCGTCGTGAGGGCGTGGATGTGGTCTTCGGCGTCCCCGGCGGGGCTATCCTGCCGACGTTCGATGCCCTGGCTCTGGGCAAGTATCCCATTCGCCACGTTCTGGTGCGGCACGAGCAGTGCGCAGCTCATGCGGCGGATGGCTATGCTCGTGCCACGGGCAAGGTGGGAGTGGCCATCGCGACGAGTGGGCCCGGGGCTACAAACCTGGTCACCGGGATTGCCACGGCTATGATGGACTCGACACCGATGGTAGCCATCACCGGGCAGGTGGCCACGTCTTTTATCGGCGGCGACGCGTTCCAGGAGACCGACGTGACCGGGATCACGTTGCCCATTACCAAGCATAATTACCTGGTCACGGACGTCCGCGATCTCGCTCAGGTGTTCGCCGAGGCGTTTTATATCGCACGTTCCGGCCGGCCTGGACCTGTCTTGATCGACATCGCTAAGGATGTGCAGCAGGCGGAGACAGAGTTCGAGTATCCCGATTCGGTGCATCTCCCTGGCCTCATGCTTCCCAAGCCGGCGGACCCGGAGGCCGTCAAAGCAGCGGCGGAGATGATCAACGCGGCCGAGCGCCCCCTGATCGTCGCCGGTCACGGAGTTCAGATGGCGGACGCGACCTGGGAATTGCAGCAGATCGCGGAGAAGGCGGAGATCCCCGTCGTAACGACACTGCTGGGCATCGGTGACATCCCGGAGAGCCACCCTCTGTGCCTGGGCATGGGCGGGATGCATGGCGAGGCATACGCGAACAAGGCGATTCAGGAATGCGATGTGTTGATCGCCGTGGGGATGCGCTTTGATGATCGGCTGACCGGCCAGCTGGACTCGTTTGCCCCGAATGCGAAGATCATTCACTTTGAGTTGGATCCCGCTGAGGTCGGCAAAAACGTGAAGCCGGATATCGCGGTGGTGGGGGATGCCAAGGACTCGCTGGGCGCTTTGTTGCCTCTGATTAAGGAGCGGCGCCATCCGGCGTGGATTGACCTCATCAACAGTTGGCGGGAGGAATCTCGCAAGCGAGACATCCTCAACTTCGAGGTTGACGAACTGATCCCGCCCTTTGTGATCCGCCAGCTCTGGGAGGCCACCCGAAAGGATGATGTGATCATCGTGACGGACGTGGGACAGCATCAGATGTGGGAGGCTCAGTACTTTGTGCATGATCGCCCGTTCCGGTTGATCACGTCTGGCGGCCTGGGCACGATGGGGTTCGGGCTACCCGCGGCCATTGGGGCCAAGGTAGGTAAACCGGAGACAGAAGTTTGGGCCGTGGTCGGGGATGGTGGCTTCCAGATGACGCTGCAGGAGCTGGGCACGCTGATGCAGGAGAAGATCGCCGTCAAGATCGCGATCATCGATAACAGCTTCTTGGGGATGGTGCGTCAGTGGCAGGAGTTCTTCTACGATCGGCGCTATGCAGGGACGCCGATCATGGGGCCCGACTACGTGAAGCTGGCCGAGGCGTACAACATCCCGGCGCGCTGTGTGACGCGTAATGAAGAGGTCGCCGACGCGATCGAGGAGGCCAGAGCGACGGACGGGCCGTTCCTGATCGCTTTCCGTGTGAAGGAAGAGGTGAACGTGTATCCGATGGTGGCGCCAGGGGCTGGTGTCGGTGAGATGCTCCGTCGCCCTGAGCCTCGGATTGCGCAGGGGTACTCCGGCGTGGAACCGAGTTGGTGAGGGAAAATCAGCGAGCAGGGCGATAAGTCACGTCCCCTTCGTTGGCTCGCTGATTCGCTGATTTCTATGTTAGGACGTGAGGTGGAGGCCATGAAACATACCGTGATCGCCTGGATGGAGGATAAGCCCGGCGTCTTGAACCGGGTGGCGGGGTTGTTCCGTAGGCGCAATTTTAACATTGAGAGCTTGACGGTTGGGCATAGTGAGACGCCTGGAATCAGCCGCATGACCTTCGTCGTGGACGGGGATGATCGTATGGTCGATCAGTCTGTGAAGCAGCTTGAGAAGTTAATCAACGTAACTCGGGTGGAAAACGTCACGGGGAGACCCGCGGTGATCCGGGAGCTGGCGCTCATTCGGGTTCGGGCTACCGGAGCGCAGCGTGCGGAGGTCGTGCAGCTTGTGGATATCTTCCGCGGCCGCATTGTAGATGTCGCCCGTGACTCAATGGTGGTGGAGATCACCGGCCCAGAGAGTCGGGTGAACTCCCTCATTGACCTCTTGAAATATTTCGGCATCTTGGAGATGGCTCGGACGGGACGGATCGCCATGGTGCGCGGCAGTGGCAGCGTGACCAGAGAGCAGGAGTTTACGCCCGGTTGGGAGGAGGTCAGCAGTAACGTCGTGATGGACGGAGCCCCAAAGTGATGTTCGTTCCCGCGTGCGATGTCGCGCTGATGCCGGCCAGTGGGTGGGGGCGGCTGTTTGACCGCCCCCACCGAAGGGGGGTGATGGGGTAATCGCCCTCGGCCCGCTTGTGTGCGGCTCGTCGCGTTAGGGCGATAACATGCTATAACCAAGGAGGAACATGAACATGGCAAAGCTGTACTACGATGCGGATGCTGATCTAGGA
>JAGHDS010000241.1 GCA_021159845.1 Anaerolineae bacterium | reverse complement strand
GATCAGCGGCAGCAGTGTGCCCAACAACGCCAGCCAGTTTCCCCATTGCCCCGTTGGCTCCACGCGATAGTCCAGGTTCCGTAGCCGTTCCTGGGGGACACCCAGCGCCAGTAACGTTTTCGTTAAACTTACCCCGTCTTCTTTGCGGGACATGACCGTCTGGCCCTTATGCTTAATCAGCAAATCGTTGCCTCGGACCCGGATGGATTCGACCTCACCGCGTTTCACCCACCCGGCCACCGTGGTAATATCCACGGTTTGAGATCGCTCACCCTGAGGAAAGATGCTGAAGAAGAGAGCGGCCGCTGCTACCAGGATTAGCAGATATACAAATCCGTTCTTAGTCCATCCAGAATTCACCCCTGCCTCCAAATACAACCGATCAGACTTCCGTCATCGTGCCATGACACATCTTTACAGATACCTTGCTATCATTAGCACACTCATTATACCACGCCTCAGCCTAAACAAGCTATTCGTTATCTTTATCCCTGACATAACCAGTGTCGCGCTTCGTAAGCGGATTATCTGTGAGCCTGACCGCTATCCGCTTCGGGCTCCACGCGCGGCCTCCGTGATCGCGGCGACCCACTTCAGCCGGGGTTGCGTCAGGAGTCCATAGTTGTAGAGACGTAGCTTATCAAGCCCCGCGGCTGCTAATGCCCTGCTACGCTCGACGAGAGGGGACAACTCTCGCGCTACGGGCCACTGCATTCCCATACCAGCGCCCAGCTTCGTCCCCGGCAGTTCCTCCTTCCAGCGCCGTATCCGGGTGGCCAGTTGCTCTGTAGGCGCCGCGTAGTCCAATAGTAGAAGGGTGTCCACCCAGTGAGCTGCCTCCTCGAACGGCACGCCCACCGCGGCTCCAGTGGCCAACAGCGAGTCCGAGGCCATCAATGTAAGCCTGGTCGCTTCCCCGGCAACCTCTCGCAGGGCTTTGAGTATGTCCAAAGTGGCTTTCTGACGTGCCTGGAAGAGCGCATCGCGGCCGGCTTCGCCCAGGATCTCGCCCAGGCGATCCCATATCTCCTGATCATCGTTCACGTCCCCGCCGCCATCCTGCTCAAAGTAAGCAATCAGTTCCTCGCGTATGGCTTCGGCTAATGCCTGGGGGTCGCCGCCAGCCTCGGCGATGTTCGCACTACAGGCTGGGCAGAAGCAGAGCGAGAGACATGTCTGGTGCAAGCGATCCAGCCGGACGCCAATCTTATCGTGGTGGGACTCGTGCTCAAACCCCATGTATCCTGCCGATTCGAGCTCCAGGCTGGTCAGCCGGTAACGTTGAGCCAAATCGCCCACCAGGGACGCCGCGTAGGCGCGCACGGCTGGTTGGGCTGGGCACAGAGCATAGGTATATCTGTCGCCGAACGCGTTTTGTACCGTCAGCCGCGGGTACTGGCTACCCAGCCGGCTGTTGTGGGCCAGGACTACCCACGCGTGTACGGCCAGCCCGCGCTCCTCGGCCGCTTCGACCACGTCCGCCAGCACATCCCGCTCATGGCATAGTTGGGAGGCCTGAGGCCTTAATGGGAAGGCTTCTGTGTAGCGCTTCATCTCCGGTCGGAAGTACAGGACGCCATCTTCCAAGAAGCGGACGCAGTGGACCGGGTTGCGCGGGGATAGCACGCGCGCCATGTGGTATGCAGCAGCCAGGCTGATGCCATCCACTCCGGTCTCTGCGATGCGGTCCAGGGCCGAGTCGATGCCCTCGTCTAGCAAATCCCAGGGGTAAGTCCAGATCGCTATATCCATTGATGTCCTCCTAGAGCAGGTCGATTGGGTCGACGTCGACGCGCCAGGCGGGTGAGAGTGGAAGGTCGCGTATCCAGTCCGCCGGATCCTTCGCGATCAAGACGATGTGCCACCGATAGCGCCCACGTCGTCGGGAGAAGAAACAGGGAGCGGGACCGATCAGCCGGGCGTCGCCTCGCCGTATGATGCGCCGCTGTAGTGCCTGGGCAACGCGCGTGGCCTCGGCCTGGGCGCGCTCCGCGCGGCTATCCTCGTAGATCAGGCGTGTCAGCCGGGTGAAGGGCGGGTATCCTTGCTCGCGTCGGAACTGCATTTCCTGTTGGTAGAACTCGTCGAAGTCATGGTGACTGGCCGCGCGAATGGCGTAATGCTCGGGCGTGTACGTCTGTATGATGACGCGGCCGCCTAAAGGGCTGCGGCCAGCTCGCCCGGCCACCTGGGCCAGGAGCTGAAACGTGCGCTCGGCGGCGCGAAAATCCGGCAGATACAGGCTCACATCGGCCGAGATTACGCCCACTAGAGTCACCAGGGGCAGGTCCAGCCCCTTCGCCACCATTTGGGTACCCACCAAGATATCCGCCTCATGCTCAACGAACTGGGCCAGGATGCGTTCATGGGCGCCGCGTCGCCCCACTGCGTCCCGATCCCAGCGCAGTACACGGGCGTTCGGGAAGAGGCGAGTTACCTCGCTGACCACCTTTTGCGTCCCCGCTCCAAAGTATCGGATGCGCGGGCTGCCGCATTGGGGACAGACCTGAGGCATGGGTACCCGGCGGTTGCAGTGGTGGCAAACGAGGACTCCCTTTCCCTGTGATCCACTCGCGTCGACGGGATCCTCGTGATATGTGAGCGGCACGTCGCATCGTGGGCAACGCAGCACCAGCCCGCAATCTCGACACATCACGAAGGTTGCTGTGCCACGCCGGTTTAGGAAGAGGAGTGCCTGCTGGCCCTGTGCTAACGTTTGTGCCAGGGCATCTTGCAAGGCGCGGCTGAAGATCGACCGGTTACCAGCCCTTAGTTCCTGGCGCAGGTCGATTACCTCGATGGGGGGCAGGTCCGCGTACTGGGCCTCGCCCTCTTGCCCGGTGAAGTGTGCTGCCGCCTGTCCCAGTCGTCTCTGCCAGGAGATGACTGTGGCTTGGTGAGCTAACACGCGGCGGGGAAGCGTGATCAGGTGCATTTCCCCTCGCTGTGCGGCGTGGTACGTCTCCAGCGAAGGAGTGGCACTTCCGAGGATCACCGGCGCACCGGACAGGCGTCCCAAGGCGATGGCGACATCCCGGGCGTGATAGCGGGGCCGCCGTTCCTGCTTATAGGCGGGCTCATGTTCCTCATCTACTACGATGAGTCCCAGCCGGGGGAGTGGTACAAAAAGCGCCGAGCGTGATCCCACGACGACATCCACGCCTCCCTCGCGGATGCGCCGCCACATATCGAAACGTTCTCCCCGGGAGAGGTTGCTGTGCCAGATGGTCACGCGGCTGGGGAACCGGGCGGAAAAGCGTTGTACGGTTTGAGGGGTCAGCGCGATCTCCGGCACCAACACGATCGCCTGAAGGCCATGCTCCAGCGCCTCCGCGATAGCCCGCAGGTAGAGTTCGGTCTTGCCGGACCCCGTGACCCCGTGCAGCAGATAGATGGGGGCGGATGCGTCGGTGTTGTTGTCGGAGGCGTCGCTCGACCGCTGCCAGGCTGATTGCAGCCCAGCTCTGATCTCCTCCCAGGCGGCCTGCTGGTCGGCCGTCAACTTGGGCGGATGATCGGGCACGATCTCCCATCCGGCCAGGGGATCGCGCGTCACCTCGGTTTCCTCCAATACCACCAAGCCGGCCGCCTCTAGCTCGCGGAGCAGTGCCAGGTTGCACCCCGTCTCCGCGTAAAGGTATCCTACCCACGCCCCGCCCCCGACGGCTTGTAATGCGTCCAGTACGCGCCGGTACCGGTTGAGGCCGCGTAGTTCTGAGATCGCCTCGGCCACTTGTGAAGCGTTCAGCGCCAACAGCACACCGGAGGGCTCGATTTCCCGGCGGATCAGGCCGCGTTTCTCCAGGGCGGCTAGCGCCCCGGACCGGACGCTATGGGCCCGACAGAACGCTCTCTCTTCTGCCGGAGATGGTGTGTTCAGCAGGGCGGATAAGGCGGCTGCCTGGGCCGGCGCGCGGGCGAGGGTCGTTCCCAGTGCCGCGTGGGCGGCTTCGCGGTCGGGGACCACGAGTATCCGGCGACGAGGGGTGATTTCCACCCAGCCGCGTTCCGCCAGGCTGCGCACCACGCCCTCGCTACATCCGACGGCCGTACGCACTGCGGTCAAGCTGGGAACTGGGTCCGATGTCGAGAATAGCCATTCCAATACGTCCGCCTGGCGCGAGGTGCGCCCTAGCCGGGGCAATGTCCGTTCGATTGTGGATGCATCAGCCGTCAGTCGAACGTATCGGACTGTGCGTGGGCGTGCTTCTGGCTCCACAACCTCCTTGCCTACGGCGATCAGCCCTCGTCGCACCAATGGGTCGAGCACGGAACGGAGGGCCAGTTTCGGCGCCTGCCGTCGGAGCTGGCGTCGTGTGAGCGAATGACGCTGCAACCTCCTGAGAAGCTCGCGCTGCTCTGGCGTCAGATCCTTAGGAAAGGGGGGCTTCGTTGCCAGCTCGATCAACGTGTCCACGCGACGGGCCACGCCGGAGGGCAGCATCAGGCGGATACAGTCCCAGAGAGGGGTCATATAATGGCGGCTGACCCAGCGTGCCAGGGCTATTTGTCGGGATGTCACGACAGGATGTGGACGGGCAATCGCCTCGATGGGGCGTGCGGGCACCGGAGGTGGCTGATCGGTCAGCGCGATGACGATGCCCTGGAGGCGCCAGCTGGCGAAGGGGATCCAGACCAAGTGACCGGGTTCCAGGCGATCGCGCAGGGACTCTGGCACGGCGTATGTGAAGACGCCAGTGCCAGGTCCACCGATCACTTGTTCCATAGCCGTGTGGACGACCACCTCCGCGAACATAGTCCCTCCGCGCGGATTATACCACACGATCTTGCATCGGTCCGATCGCCAGGGGAAAAAAAGCGCCAGAGCCACACGGGCTCTGGCGCCTGGAAACGCAGCGGTCAAGCTGACGCCTTGTTACTTCTCGTCGCGCTTCTCCAACGCGGCCTGGGCTGCTGCCAGCCGGGCCAGCGGAACCCGATACGGCGAGCAGGACACGTAGTCAAGGCCGACGCGGTAGCAGAACTTCACCGACTCAGGCTCGCCACCGTGCTCACCGCAGATGCCGACTTCCAGGTCGGCGCGGGTCTGGCGACCCAGCTCTGTCCCCATCTTGACCAGCTTGCCTACGCCCTTCTGATCCAAGACCTGGAACGGGTCCTCGGGGAGGATCTTCCGCTCTACGTACTTCGGCAGGAAGCGACCAGCGTCATCGCGGCTCATACCGAAGGTGGTCTGGGTCAGATCGTTGGTGCCGAAGGAGAAGAACTCGGCCACCTGAGCGATCTCGTCGGCCAGGATGGCGGCGCGCGGTAGCTCGATCATGGTACCGACCTTGTACTCGAACTCTACACCGGTCTCTTCCATGACCTCCTTGGCCACGCGGCGGACGATCTCCTCCTGCAGCTTCAGCTCATTCACGTCACTCACGAGCGGGATCATGACCTCGGGGAAGACGTTGATCCCTTCCTTCTTGACCTCGACGGTAGCCTCGAAGACGGCGCGGGCCTGCATTTCGGTGATCTCGGGATAGGTGATGCCCAGGCGGCAGCCGCGGAAGCCCAACATCGGGTTGAACTCGTGCAGTTGCTCGATTCGATCGTAGATCTTCTGCGGCGACACTCCGATCTTCTTAGCCAGTTCCTGGATCTCCTCGTCCTCTTTCGGCAGGAACTCATGTAGAGGCGGATCCAACGTGCGGATGATAACGGGATAGCCATCCATCTCGCGGAACAGGCCGGCGAAATCGCTGCGCTGCAACGGGAGGATCTTGGCCAGCGCTTTGCGGCGTTCCTCGACCGTGTCCGCCAGGATCATCTCGCGCATGGCGTCGATGCGGTCACCTTCAAAGAACATGTGCTCCGTGCGGCAGAGGCCGATACCTTCCGCACCGAAATCACGAGCCACCTTGGCGTCGCGCGGGATGTCGGCGTTGGCTCGTACGCCCATCGTGCGAAACTCATCCGCCCATTCCATCAACGTGGCGAAGTCGCCGCTCAGCTCGGGCTCCACCACTGGGGCCTGCCCCAAGATCACGCGGCCGGTCGAGCCGTCGATGGTGAGGTAGTCACCCTTCTTGACGACGACATCGCCGGCGATGAACTGCTCTTTTTCGTAGTCGATCAGGACGTCACCGGCGCCAGCCACACAGGGCTTGCCCATGCCGCGGGCGACCACAGCTGCGTGGCTGGTCATACCACCCCGGGCGGTGAGGAATCCTTGAGCTGCTGCCATGCCGTGGAAATCCTCCGGTGCCGTCTCAACGCGCACCAGGACGACTTTCTCCCCTGTACCGCCGAGCTTCTCGGCCTCATCCGGATCGAAGACGACCTTGCCGGTAGCTGCGCCAGGGCTGGCGGGAAGCCCAGTGGCGATAACCTGGACTTTGGCATTGGGATCGATCATGGGGTGCAGTAGCTGATCCAGGGCGACCGGGTCGACTCGCATTACAGCCGTCGCCTTATCAATCAACCCTTCCTTCACCATATCCACTGCGATCTTCACCGCAGCAACGCCGGTGCGCTTTCCAGTGCGGGTCTGGAGCATGTAGAGCTTACCGCGCTCAATGGTGAACTCCATGTCCTGCATATCTTTATAGTGCTTTTCCAGACGGTCAGCGATCTCTTTAAGCTCCTTATATGCCTCCGGCATTTCATTGGCCAGTTCGTCGATCGGCTTGGGAGTGCGAATACCGGCCACCACATCCTCGCCCTGGGCGTTGGGGAGGTACTCACCGTACAGCTTCTTCTCGCCGGTGGACGGATTGCGTGTGAAGGCCACACCGGTGGCGGAATCCCAGCCCATGTTGCCGAAGACCATCGTCACGATGTTAACCGCCGTGCCCAGGTCATCGGGAATCCGATTCAGGCGGCGGTAATCGCGCGCCCGGCGGCCATTCCAGGAGTTGAATACGGCCGCGATGGCCATCTTCAACTGCTCATACGGATCCTCGGGAAAATCCTGGCCGGTTTCATCCTTGATGATCTGCTTGAATTCCTGAGCGATCTCCTGCAGCATCCCCGTGGTCAGGTCAGTATCCTGGCCTCCCTC
>JAGHDS010000281.1 GCA_021159845.1 Anaerolineae bacterium | reverse complement strand
GTTGGGTAGTTGGCAACTTCTGTGGAACGATCCCGGGCGGTCAGGCATCGGTGGGTTTGCCGATGGCAATCGAACCGATCAGGGCAAAACGGCATTATAAGTTTCTCACAAAAGGGCGATCTGGACAAGTGGGGAAACGGCTACGGGTGCATCTAGGTGGCGGGAGGCAATGCCTTCCGCCACCCGAAAGACCAAGCTTGAGGGTGTTCTTCGATTCCACACCACCGAGCTCTCGCTGGGATGGGAGCGGAGCATTGTGCGTCTAGGGCTGACGCGGTCTATCCGGCGCTCGTTCCGTGGACGCCATCCGGTCTCAATCCGCCGGGCCGTAGGGTGTCCAGTGGCGCCATCCGGCTCGTCGTGCATCCTCCTCCCGGCAGAACCAGACGTCGGCGGCCTCGCGGGGGTACAGCGCATCGCCGGGCAGGAGGTAGAGCCGCGTGCCATCCAGCCGCGCGACCACGCCCTTGATCTCACAGCCGGGCAATTGCTTTTCGCACCCATTGACGCAGCGGAGCGGCGTGGGAGTAGGCGTAGGTAACGGCCTCCCAGAGACCGTCGTCGTCATCTGGTCGGAGATGAGGAGACGCTGCCCGGGGCGTAGCAGGTTCGGGTCTTTCAGTTCATTGATCTGGGCTAACAACTGCATATCGACCCCGTAGCGCTGGGCGATCGTCCAGAGGGTGTCCCCGGGCTGGACCTCGTAGAACCGAGGCGTGGGCGTAGGAGTCATCGTGGGCGAGGGGGTGGATGTAGCGGTGCCCGCGGGCGCGTCGACGAGCTTGGTGGGACGCGCGCACGCGCTGACCACCAGGTTGGTCACCACAGCGATCAGAAGAGCTATCCACAGAGCGCTCGTCCGAAGATGTGCACCGCGTTTCATTGAACAGACTCCTGCCTGGGAGCGATCGCCTGTTCGACGGGCTGCTGCTGATGGGCTGAAAGACGCAGGTATCGGCCGTTGACCCATCCGGTGAGGCCGGTTTCGACGACTCGAACCTGGAACCAGGGGCTGCGTCCCACCTGGCGCGGCCCGGCTAATACCACCACCGTCTGCCCCGCGAGCAGGTAGCCGCGCTTCCAGTTGTATATGCCGGGGCCAGCGCGCACATTGAGGCTATGTAGCCCGCTGACCAGCACAGCCGTGCCGCCGGGATATAGGGGCCCTTCCTCCGTCGCGGTGGATGATGCCCCCTTGTTCTTCACCTTCTGTCCCGATGACGACGCCTGCCCACTCTTCTTCGCCGTTTCCTGTGCCGGCGACGATGCCTTGGCGACCTTCGGGGATGAGGCTACGCGTGTCAGATAATGGCCATTGACCCACCCGGTGAGGTTGGTCTCGCCGATCTGTATCTGGAACCAGAGGCTTGAGCCTACCCGGCGCGGCCCCGCAATGATCTTCACTGTCTGGTTGTGCAGCAGATACCCGCTTGCACGGTAGCTCACGCCTGGACCGATACGTACGTTGAGGCTGGAAACCCCGCGCACCAGCGTTGCATGATCCCCCACCTGCAGGGCGGATTGGGACGCTGCGTCGCTCTTCGTGGCGGTCGCCTTGGTGGCTGACGACGCCACCTTGTCCATGTGCTCCGGTATCTTGACCAGACGCCGTGGCTTGGGGGGAGCGGGTTGCTTGGCCAGCGCCCGGCGGATCAGCACAGGTTTGCAGTCACTGGCGCGCTGGAGCCGCAGTCCGTATCGGAGGCCCCAGTGCCGCGCGGCGGCCGCGTCCCCGGGATCCCGCGGTAATGGGATGAACGCGGCCGCGCGCAGCACGGATTGTGGTAGGTCGGCTTTCGTCGTCGGTAAGCAGAACCCCAGAACCTTATCCGATGGTATGTCGCCATTCTCCTCCGATGGCGGAGCGAAGACCTCCTCGTAGGCCACCGGGCAGTAGCGGTTGAATTGCCCCGGCCAGATGTCGCACACAGGTGCTTTGTAGATGTCAGGCGGGGGGGTGAATCCCTTTGGCAGGGGTTTCCCGGCGTACCCCAGGCTGTCGTGTAAAGCGGGATCCGCCCAGACGGCCTCCATAATGTCATGCCAGATAGGACCAGCGACGCGAAAGCCAATCACATCGCGCATGGGGGTGCCATCACTGTTGCCGACCCAGACGCCCACCACCATGTATGACGTATATCCAACCGTTAGAGCATCGCGCCAACCATCCGTCGTCCCCGTCTTCACTGCGGTTGGCTGGCTGGTGTCCAGCGACGAGTTGCGGCCGAAGAGCCTCTGGCGGCTGCGCGCGTCGCTGAGCACGCTTGTGGTTTGATACGCCGCGATGGGCGATACGGCCTGGACTGGTGGATCAGGACGCCACGCCCGGAAGATCACTTCGCCGGCGCCGTTGCGTATCTCCGTGATAGGGGTTAAGGGGACATATTTGCCCTGATTGGCCAGCGTGGCGTAGGCATGCGTTAGTTCCAAGAGGGTGACCTCGTAGCCGCCCACAGCCAGCGACAGCCCATAATCCGACTCCGACCCCCGCCATGAGGTGATCCCCATCCGACGCGCCACGTCCAGCATCCGTCCTACTCCCAGTTGGTGAAGCAGCTTCACCGCAGGCACGTTCAGCGAGTTGGACAGGGCGGTGCGTAGATGGAGAGGACCGTAGTAACGCCCGGTGATATTGTGCGGGACGTACCAACGTCCGGAGTCCAGCGGATAGCGAACGGGCGTGTCCCAGATCACGCTGGCCGGCGTCCAGCCGTTTTCGAACGCGGCCGTGTACAAGATCGGTTTGATGGAGGAGCCAGGCTGTCGCTTGCTCAACGCGATGTTCACCTGGCCGTCGATGTCCTTGTTGAAGTAGTCGAGGCTGCCCACCATGGCCAGGATCTCACCCGTGGCCGGCTGGAGGATCACCACAGCCGCATTGCTCGCGTTGTAGCGGGAGCCGATTGCCGCGATCTGGGCGCGAGCGATCGTCTCGGCCAGTTCCTGATAGCGCAGATCCAGCGACGTGTACACCTGCAATCCCTGACGCATCCCCTCTGGCCCGTAGCGTTCGAGCAGAAGATCACGCACGTAATCCACGAAGTGGGGGGCGCGCAGTGGGTTGCTATTCTGCGGCGATGCGAAGTGTAGTTCCTCTGCCAGAGCCGCCTGCATCTGCTCGTCGTCGATGTAGCCTTGCCGCCGCATGAGGTTCAATACAACGCGCTGCCGCTCCCGCGCGGCAGCGGGGTTTGTGAAAGGATCCAGATAGTTGGGGGCCTGAGGCAGTCCCGCCAGCAGAGCGCTCTCCGCCAGGGTCAACTCCGAGACCGGCTTGTTGAAGTAGACCTCAGCAGCCGCGGCCGCGCCATAAGCCTGGTTACCGTAGTAAACGGAGTTGAGGTACATTTCCAGGATCTCATCCTTAGTGTATCGCTGGCTGAGCTGCATGGCCAGGCGGGCCTCATGGATCTTACGCAGCAGGCTTTGGGAGTACCGCTCTTTCCGATCCAGCAACAGGATGCGTGCCAGTTGTTGCGGGATCGTGCTGCCGCCGGAGACGATTTGCCCTTCGCGCAGGTTCTGAAACGCGGCCCGGGTGATGGCGCTGATATCCACCCCTTCGTGGAAATAGAAATTCTTGTCCTCGGTCGCGATCGTGGCCTGGATGAATGTCTTGGGAATGACGTCCAGGGGCACGATTGTGCGCCGGCCGCGGTCGGCGATCTCGTAAAGCAGGTTGCCATGACGGTCGTAAATGCGCGTGGTCTGGAATGGCGGCACGCCACTTACCTCAGTCAATCGTTCCAACGCGCCTGCGGCCCCTGATCTGGGTGGAGGCGATGGGGCACGGGCCCCAGCCGATCCGACCAACATGACAGCCAAGCATAGAGCGAACCCCAGCGGGCGAAGCCGCCTCAAGAAGGCATGGAAACGCGAGATCACGTAGTTCGCCATCACCCCTAACCCTTAAACCTGTGCTTCTCATAAACAGGAAGTGCGTTTCTATAGTATATGACGTTCAGGTTCGGGAATAATCGCGGCCAACTTCGTGCATTTCCGCGCGATCCAGCAGTGTCGGAATGCTATACTGCGCTGGCAGGAGGATTATGGGGTAGCCGAGAAGCGAGAGATCACAGAGGGGATGTATCGGCGGCGCGTTTTGTACACAATCAGGGCGAAGTCGGTAAGACGCTCAGTCCGGGCGGTCAGCTGATGCTGCTCCGTATCCACGCCACCGTTGGGCTGGGGGAGCAACCGTTTCCACTGGCCATCGACATTATACGCCAGGTTGAGGTCGCGTGCATCCCATCCTAACGCTGCGAGCTGATCCGGCTGGTAGTTCAGGATCAGTGTAATCGGTGCCTGAACCGAAGCAATGAGTTGGTTATCCAGCGTATACATCTGCAAGCGGAAGCTCATTCCAGCGTATGTGCCGCTCTCTACGGCCCCAGCCCCCAGTGCGATCGGCTCATACAGCAGGAGAGCAGG
>JAGHDS010000123.1 GCA_021159845.1 Anaerolineae bacterium | reverse complement strand
TTGACACCTGATCCGATGTAAGCGAGCTCACAACGCGCCCACTTCCGATATGGATTGTTTCGAGACACCCTTTCATGCTCGCGTAGCTTGCCACAGAACTGAGATGTCCCCCTCGTTCCTCAGTCCCTTTCTCCCAGGCGTGGGAGAAAGGTCCATAGCACCCTTTTCCTGGCGCCGCGCTTTTGACCGCACAGCTGGCATCGGTTAGAATGAAATGAGATACCCAATGACGTATCGGTGGGAGATAAGCGTATGAAGTTGATCTATCGGGACAAAGTGTGGGAGCTGGATGGCCGTATGACGATTCGCGACGCGATCTTAAAAGTAGGGCTGAACCCAGAGAGCGTTCTCCCTACACGGCGGGGGAAGCTCATTAACGAGAACGAGTTGGCCAAGAAGGACGACGAGATCAAGCTGGTAGCCGTCATCTCGGGTGGGTGATCCCGCGCAACCCGCTGCTCAAGGGGCATCGTACATTATTGAGAAGAAGAATGTTGTGCTGTTGAAGACGTGGTACGATTCGGGAGGGAGAGGAGATCGAGTTCATGGCGGGAATGCGGTGTCGGAAGTGTCACGCCCCGGCTGTGATCAACATGCGCCACCATAAGTTGGCGCTCTGTGCGGAACACTATCTGGAATGGTTTGTGGCGCAGACGCAGCGGGCGATCGAGAAATACCACATGTTTGGGCCGGAGCATCGCGTGCTTGTAGCGGTCTCCGGGGGCAAAGATAGCCTGACCCTATGGGATGTACTGTTGCAACTGGGATATCAAGCGGATGGGTTGTACATCGACCTGGGTATTGACGGTGGCTTCGGGTACTCGAAAATATCGCGGGAGAAAGTGCTGGCCTTCCATGCGCAGCACCCGGATCGCCAGCTCCACATCGTGGACGTCCGGGAGACATACGGCGAATCCGTCCCCGAGGTAGCACGACGCACACGGCGGGGACGGGGAAAGCCCTGTTCGGTCTGCGGCCTGATCAAGCGACACATCATGAATCGCGTGGCGCGCGAGGGGGGATACTACGCGCTGGCCACCGGACACAATCTCGACGACGAAGCAGCCGTGCTATTCCAGAACGTCCTACACTGGCAAACCGGCTATCTGGCTCGACAAGCCCCTGTGCTCGAGGAGGGCGAGGGGCTGGCGAGGAAAGTCAAACCGCTGTGTCGGTTCTACGAGCGCGAGGTCGCCGCGTACGCGCTGCTGCGGGGCATCGACTATATCTACGAAGAATGTCCCTACTCGGTAGGGGCCAAGACAATTTACTATAAAGAATTGCTCAACCAACTGGAGCTCAAGTCGCCCGGGGCCAAGCACCAGTTCTACCTCCAATTCCTGGAGGCGCGCAAGCGCGGCAGGATCACCTTCACCGAGGATCGGGAAGCCGCCGAACTGCACCCGTGTGAGCGATGCGGCCAGCCGACGACGGCTCCCGGCCTGTGCGCGTTCTGTCGATTGTGGGAAGGGCGCGAGAAGACACCGCAGCCCCTTGTGGCAACCTCTGAGAGCGTGGAGTAGCTATGGGCCTGGATCAGGAGCACACACCAGAGGCTATACCTACGCCGGAAAATTCAGAAGGCGCTGCGGATCAGCTCCTGTTGATTCCCGACGAGCTACCAGAGGATCATCGATCCGGCTTCGTGGCGGTCATCGGCCGACCCAACGTGGGGAAATCCACGTTGATGAACGCCTACTTGGGGCAAAAGGTCGCGATTGTTTCACCGAAGCCCCAGACGACTCGCAACCGCCTGTTAGGTATTCTCACGAGGCCGGACGCCCAGGTGATCTTCGTGGATACGCCGGGCATCCATAAGCCGCGCCACAAGCTGGGCGAGTATATGCGCGGGCAGGCGCTGATGGCCATCCCCGACGCGGACGTCGTGTTGTGGCTGGTCGACATCTCGGCGCGGCCGACGCCGGAGGACGAGGAGATTGCCGAATTGCTGGCTAAACGTCGGGAGCCAGCGCCGTTGATCATGGCGATGAATAAAGTAGACCTCCTGTCCCCCGACGCGATCCCCGAGCGGGTGGAGACCTATCGCCGATTGCTAGCCCAGGCGGCTCCGACATCGCCAGAGTCCCCCGCGCTGCTGATCTCAGCCACACGCGGGGACGGACTGGAGGAGCTGCTATCGCTGATCATCTCACACCTGCCCCTGGGGCCCCGATACTATCCGCCCGACCAGATCACCGACCAACAGGAACGGTTCCTGGTATCCGAGCTGATTCGAGAGCAAGCGCTGTATCACCTTCGGCAAGAGGTACCCCACGGCGTAGCCGTCGTAGTAGACGAGTTCAAAGAGCGTTCAGACGAGATGACGTACATCAGTGCAACCCTCTACGTCGAGCGATCCAGCCACAAGGGGATCGTGTTAGGACACGAGGGAGCCATGTTAAAGCGCATCGGCCAGGCTGCCCGGCAGGAGATCGAGCGATTGCTGGGCACTCGGGTGTACCTCGATCTATGGGTGAAGGTCAGGCCGCGCTGGCGACGCGACGAGAAGGCGCTACGTCGATTCGGGTACCGACTGCCACGCAAGCGACGCTAGCTGCTCCTAACAAACAGATCAATATCCCTGCACTGAAGCAGGGGTTCTCAACGCTCAAACGCTTACTCCGATAGGGGTGTCCCTTGTGGCTGCCTCTACTTCCATTGCTATCCGCGTTGGGATCAGAGGGACATGAGTTACTGAGTGCGGGCAGCGTGGGGCTAGCCGCCTGGCTGCGGCTGGTTTGATGTGGATGGAGAGACTCTCCGTTGGACCTTTGAAAAGCCCCGGCGGGGAAGTTCCCCCGTTGCATGGGAGCGTCCCCTTTGCTATAATGTGGATGAGAACGTCTGGGGAGTTCCCCGGCAGTTATCTTACGAGCGAGGTTCCTCATCCTTTGCTCTTCCTCGATCATCGACCCTGTCACTTGTGGGGAATGGGGTAGAATTCAATGAAACGCTACCTGTTGCGTTCGGCAGCCCTGGTGGTTATCGTACTGATTATCTTCGCCCTGTACCGTCTGCTGACTATAGGTCCGCCACCGCCCACGCCGTTCTTAAACATCTCATATCCGATGAACCTGGCGCATCGCGGCGGCGCGGCCCTGGCACCGGAGAACACCATGATCGCCTTTCGAGCAGCGCTGGCAGCGGGCGCTGACGCGATCGACCTGGACGTCCGCCTCTCGCAGGATGAGAAGCTTGTGGTCATTCACGACGAAACGGTCGATCGGACCACGGACGGCAGCGGGCGGGTATCCGACATGACCTTGGCCCAGCTCCAAGCTCTCGACGCGGGGTACCGATATACCCCGGACCGTGGTTCCACGTTCCCTTACCGAGGTAAAGGCATCAAGATCCCCACGTTACGGGAGGTTCTGACGACCTTCCCCAACGCGCGGGTGAACATCGAGATCCAACAGAATACCCCAGAGATCGGGGATATCCTGGCCGCGCTGATCAAGGAGCTGGGAGCGCAAGACCGAGTGCTGGTCGTGGCTGCCGACGACGCCGTCATCAAGCGGTTCCGCCGGCTGGCGCCGGGGGTGGCCACAGCCGCGGCCGCCGGTGAGCTGCGCAATTTTACGATGCTACAGCGCTGGCGACTGAGCGCCTTCTATCGACCGGTGGCCAACGTGCTGCAGGTGCCAGAGCAGGTGAACGGGAAGCCGTGGCTCACATTGCATTTCGTGGAAGCCGCCCATGCACAGGGGATGCGAGTGCACGTTTGGACGGTGAACACGCCTGATCACATGAGACGACTATTGGAGTGGAAGGTTGATGGGATCATCACAGATCGCCCGGACCTGCTGCACCAGGTGATCGCCGAAGTTGGCTACTGATAGGGCTCCGCTGTACGCTCTATGTCGCGACGGGGAGGTGGGGGATGCTAGTAGGCGAGAGAATGCGTCGGGACCCGGTAACGGTGACGGAAGATGTGGGCATCGGGGAGGCATTACGGATCATGCGGGAGAACAAGATCCGCCGCCTCCCAGTGCTCGACCGGCGTGGCAAGCTCGTAGGCATTGTATCGGAGAAGGATCTGCTCCACGCGTCCCCTTCACCGGCAACATCCCTGGACATATACGAGCTTCACTACTTGCTATCGAAGCTCACCGTGAAAAAGGTGATGGCCTCGCCGGTGATCACGGTAGACGAACAGACGCCGCTGGAGGAAGCCGCCCGAATCATGGTGGATAACGGCATCGGCGGCCTGCCAGTAGTTCGGGGCAACGAGCTGGTAGGCATTATCACGGAAACGGATCTCTTCAAGATATTCCTGGAATTGCTGGGAGCTCGTACCTCCGGCGTCCGGCTGACACTGGAGGTCAGCGACCGTCGCGGGCTCCTGGCCGACTTAACCAGCGCCATCGCCGGCATCGGCGGGAACATCATCAGCCTGGGAACGTTCTCGAGCGATCAACCCGGCCTGGCCCTGATCACCGTCAAGGTGGCCGACGTCACGGAACAGGGGCTATTGGAGGCGATCTCTCACATCGAGGGAAAAGTCATAGATATCCGCACGATCTAACAGGATCACCTACAAGACCGAGAACGACGCCTCCGCTCTACGCGGGGGCGCATGTCTTTTGTGAAGGAGCGTGATGCTTTATGAAGGTGCAGCTACTGGGATACACGCGGTTGAACCCGGCGTTGGCAGGACGAGACGACCTGGGTGATGTGAGGGAGCTGTTGGACACACCGGTCGGAACGGAGCAGGAGCGATTAGCGGAGTTCGCCGCGCGGGTATGCTATCGCTCGACGAATAAGATGGGGCATAATCCTCATTTCATCCAGGCCAGGGTACGCGAAGGGCACGAAGACGTGATCGAGCACGTAACATTCGTCGTCTCCGTGTCCGACGTGGCGAACACGCTGGAGGCCGACGGCCCCGTCCGATGGCGAATGGCCAATCGCCACCTGGATGCGACCCAGTGGCAGGATGGATGGGTCGTATCGGGTAACGCGAGGGTGTGGTTGGACCTCTTCCGACGCGGCCTGGCGCTAGACGTGCTGCCACTACTACAGCCCATCGCCCCGGCCTTCTACGCCGAACTAGCCGACCAAGGAGAGAAGACATGAAAGTGACGTTACTCGGCTATACGCAGCCGCTGATCACGGAACCGGAACTGGCCATCCAGCACAATACGGCTACGTTCTTGATCGAGGGGATCAGCCGCTCGGCCTCCCATCAGATCGTCCGGCACCGCTTGGCCAGCATCTCGCAGGAGAGCCAGCGATACGTCTCACTGACGAAGGGGGGCTGGGGAGTCGTGATTCCCCCCTCCATCGCGGAGAAGCCAGAGGCGAAGAGGATAATGGATGAGGTATGGGAGAACTTGACGAAAGCCTACGGGGACCTACGCTCATTGGGCATTCGCAAAGAGGATGCCCGATTCCTACTTCCGAACGCTACCGAGACCCGGATGGTGATCTCCATGAACTTCGCCGCCTGGCGACACTTCTGCTGGCTGCGATGTGACCAGGCCGCCCAGTGGGAGGTACGCGCTGTAGCCTACGACATCCTGCAACACCTATACGAGCTGGTTCCATCAGCCTTCCAGGACCTATACGATACTTTTTACGGAACAAGCGACGAACCTTAGAGGCCACACATCCATGCGGAGGACTCATCACGATACGACGGAGCTCGCCGCCCTTGACCCGTCCGGCAGCTCATCCCCCCATCTCCTGGGACGAGCTGTCGGACGGATGGGCGATCCAACCTCAGCTCTCAACCTTCCAGGTACGCCTTAAGGGCTTCCTCCGGGGATCTCTCACTCGTTAATACCGTCGTGATACCCCATCTCTTCTCCAACTGTTCCTTGCTATGATCCCCCATACGACGGCCGATGAAAACACGGCATTCCGATAAGAGCTCAATAATCAACTTGGGGTCATCATGATGCTGAATCTTCTGCCCAGCTCCCGCGCCGTACGGGTTCTGCCGCTCCTCCAACAACTTCCCGTCCAGGTCATAGATCTGGTAAAGCGGAGCGATACCGAAATGGCCCCCCCAAATGCGTCTCTTGGCGTCCACACCGATAGCGATGTATTGTCGCATCCTGATCACCTCTCCTCCACAGAGTCGCTCACACATCGCACAGGATATGCCAATTCATGATTGACCTGAACGTAACACCATATCAATCAATCGTCAAGTCTCGGGCGCTCGGTGTGCACGACACCAGTCTACATCTGCTCAATCCGGTAACCGCCCCGTACGCAAGAAGCCCCACAGCTCCCTTAGGTGATACAGCCTGTGACGCCACACGAACCACAGCAACGCGAGAGCACCACCTAACTCCCATCCCCAAAGCTCGGGCCGACGCGTGAAGGCATACCAATACGCCCGCTTGATGTCCTCCTGTTCACTCCCCGCCTTCTGCCAGGTATGGAATCGCCAGCCTCGGAATGGCCAATAAAACGTGTCCTGAAACAGCCACAAGCGGTCCAGGACGATGTGCCCGTTAAAAGCCAGAACGTACGGCCACCATCGCGGCCGCCTCCGCAGCGCAGCGAGCGACGCGACCAGATGAAACAACAGCGTATGAGCGAACAGAACAGCCGACTTATACCGCCGATAGAAGTATAAAGCAGCCAACGGCTTGTCGATCAAGTCCGCCCCCATCGCCGCTAAGGCTACCAGCCGATAGTCGACCTTGCGAAACGCCGAGACCCGCGCCCGCAGCACATCAAATGTGACCCACGTATAGGCGACATGACTCTGAGGTAGCATCCTTTCTCCTCATTACATCAGGTTCCACACCAGGCGAGTATAGCATGGGCGGCCGCACTCGAGCAAAACCGAAACACACGGTCACTGTTCACCGTTGGGGTAAAAGGGGGTAGCTGCGCTGCCACCACAAGCCGAATCAAGCCCCCTTCTCCCAGGCGTGGGGGAAGGGGGTCTGGGGGATGAGGGCCATCCGCGGCCAAAACACTTGGATCCAGGCGCCTGTATTAAG
>JAGHDS010000378.1 GCA_021159845.1 Anaerolineae bacterium | reverse complement strand
TTCTTCTGCGTCATCAGCGTTCATCCATTCTATTTACGGAACAGCAGGCTTTCTCTCATATCCAACATAATGTGGTACAATATACGTGTGAGTAGATACGTTCGTATGGTCCCATATCCTTTAACGCAAGAGGCGGCCGCTCCAAAGCGCGTACGAATACGATATAGTTATCGTGATCTCTGTGCCAGCAGAAAGAAACTCAACCACGTCTAGCAATGAATGCAAGTGCCATATTCAGGCTGTTGCCTCGCATTCTCAGGAGGCACACTCAATGAGTTATGGGTGAAGAACGCTTATGGTGGGGACTCTCATCTGGCCCTGTACCATTCCCCGACGTGCCTTCACCAGTAGAGGATACTCATCCGTGGTGGTGGCAGATTCTACCAGAGAATGACCGAGATAGCAATCGACTAAAGACGGTTTTGAGCATATTTTATGTGAAACTTAGCGACAGTGCGCCTTTGGAAACGAAGATCAAAGCCCTAATTATTGGCCTTTATGAATTTCTTTCTACTGCATGTTGTGTATGTCTAGAAAATAGTGCTTGCAATTACCTCTTAATCTTAAATCTTCACTAGCGCGTAAACTTTAAACTATACTGGGGCATAAACAGCCCTACTTGTGCTCTGGGTGGGTGTGGGTGTGCTGGTGCGTGAGCAGTGGAAGCCGGGTCATTCCGGGGGAATGCAGTATTGTTGCCATGCAGGTGGTTTTTTTCGTGTTATATCTGACTGATGTCCACTACTCGCAATCAGGATCGTATAGGAGGCTACCATCCCGTTCCGATTCTTGGCCATCT
Organism: Anaerolineae bacterium; assembly: GCA_021159845.1. Taxonomy (GTDB): domain Bacteria; phylum Chloroflexota; class Anaerolineae; order DUEN01; family DUEN01; genus JAGHDS01. Next base: position 8,900 of record JAGHDS010000378.1, on the reverse strand, counting down.
TGGCTCTCGTCCTGTTGCCATTAGGACCTTCGCGTGAGGGACCTTGGGATCTCCACCATCGCATCTTGGGTGAAACGCTCCACCTCGCCGTCGTAGATGCATGGACTGGGCAGCCGTTGCCTGGCGCGAAGGTTACCTTCCTCCCTCTGGGGGATACCGCACATACGGATAGAAGAGGGAACCTCCTTTTGCCCTCAGTTGCTTCTGGGGAGCAACTACTGATTACTGATCAGGGACATCTCCCCGCGTTTCTTGCGAGTCTCGATAGAACAGCTGTTACGGTCCGATTGTGGCCTCGCCAGCTTTCTGGTCGCGTCGTGGACGCGACGACGCGCCAACCGCTGGTTGGCGCCTGGGTGCACGTGGATGATCGGCTTGTCCGGACGGACGCACAAGGTTGGTTCGCCGTTGAGACTCAACATGCTGCCGCTAACATCCTTGTTCGGGCAGTTGGCCATGTACGCGGCCGGTGGGTCGTGGGACCGTCCACGTTGGTCTCGAAGCCCGCCTGGGATGCTATTCACCCATTGTCTCGGGAGATGAAGGGAGCTCAGATGCATGTGACCCAGTGCGGCGCGCCCCCTTGCGTGGAAATCCAGCTCGCGCCCTTCCCAGTGTACGCTTTATACATCCCTATGACATTCTTGAAGTACCCTGATCGCGTTCAACAATTGCTCGATCTGGCTGCGCGGAGCCTGGTCCTCAACGCTGTCGTCATTGATGCTAAGGGTGATAAGGGAGAGCTGGCGTGGAACAGCAGTGATCCAACGGCCAGAGCCATCGGGGCCTATCGCGGGGGGAAGGCTCAGCTTACTCTGGTGGATTTCCTTAAGATGTGTCGAGAGCGCGATCTGTACGTGATCGCCCGGATGGTTGTCTTCAAGGATGCGCGGTTAGCAGAAGGGAGGCCGGAACTCGCGATCTGGCGAGCAGACGGGAGCTTGTGGACAGACCAGGCCGGATCACCCTGGTTGAACCCTTTTCTAAGCGAGGTTTGGGAGTACCACGTGGCCTTGGCGAGGGAGATCGCGTCCCTGAGCGTGGATGAGATCCAGCTTGACTATATACGGTTCCCATCCGATGGCAACTTGCAAGAGGTCCAGTATGGTCGGGAGAACACGTTGGACGCTCGCACGATGGCTATCCGTCAGTTTGTGGAGCGATTAGCGGAGGAGGTGCATCCTCTCGGCACCTTCGTTGCAGCGGATGTATTCGGGTTGACTGTATGGGTCGCGCCTGAAAGCGATATGCGAATCGGGCAGCGGGTTATGGACATTGCTCCGATTGTAGACTATCTAAGCCCTATGGTCTATCCCTCGACGTTCATCACAGGGAACCTGGGATTGGCGTCCCCTGTGGACCACCCCTATGAGGTCGTGCAGCGCAGCGTGGCTCAAGCGCGAAAACGAGTGCCTGCACATACCTGTGTGCGTCCCTGGTTGCAGGCTTACGGCTATTCCCTGGCGGATATGCAAATACAACGCTATGCAGCGAGGGAGGGAACTGCCTCTGGTTGGATGTTTTGGAACGCCTCGGGGAAATACCCGGCCGCGCTATTCGGCGTCCTGCCCCCACTGGATGAGCTAAAACGCGTCTCGGCTGCCTCTGAGAAGTGAAAGCTGCTTAGGAGGTAGCTGCTCGGCCTTGGGCAAATAGGACGTTATTTCGCAGATCATCCGCTGATTAAAAAGATCAACGGAAATCAGCGTGTATCAGCGGTATCTGCTTTCTCTTCCCACGAGCATTCGGATGCGAGTAAGCGAGAGGACTGGCTCCCACACCGCTTATCCAGGCGGCCAGCGCATAGTGCGTCCTCCGAGCAAGTGTAAGTGCAGGTGATCGATGGATTGCCCTGCCTGCGGCCCGTTGTTGATCACCAAGCGATATCCTGTGGATGCAATTCCCTCCCGTTTGGCTAACTCACGAGCGACGAGGATCATGCGGCCGATGAGAGAAGCATCATCAGGGTGCAGCGCTGCCACTGCCGGGATGTGTCGGTTGGGGACGATGAGGATATGCACCGGGGCTTGAGGGTGAATATCGCGGAAAGCGGTGATCTCCTCGTCCTGATAGATGACCTCACCGGGAGCCTGCCCGTGAATGATCCGGCAGAATATGCAGGAGATCTGGCTCATGGATGATTTCCCCCCATAACACGTTGCCGTCTAACCGAGTTAACCGCACGGGCGTGATGCGATTCCGCAGGTTCACACTTTCTGGAACAAGAGCTTGGACGCGAAGGTAGTTGTCCGTCAAACCAGACCATACAAGCCAGCCTGTTCGCGTGGTCTCTTGTTCCGCACGTTCCCACAGCACGGGGCGGATACTTCCGATTTGTCGTTGACGCACGGCATGTCCGCATCTGGCGTCTACCTCGCGCATGGCGGCACTGCGTTCTCTCTTTACGGATTCAGGAATTTGAGCTTTCATCCGCGCGGCCGCTGTGCCGGGTCGTCGAGAGTATGGGAAGACATGGATATGTGCGAACTCCATTGACTCCACAAAGTGCAGGCTTTGTTGAAATTCTATGTCCGTCTCACCCGGGAATCCTACGATCACGTCCGTTGTTATGGTAAGGCCGGGGACGCGTTCGCGCGCAGTCGCCACTAAACGGGCATATTCCTGTGCCGTGTAACGACGGGCCATACGGCGGAGTGTGGCGTCGCAACCGGATTGCAACGGCAGGTGCAGGTGTGGACACAAACGCCCATCGCTCTCTTTCCAGAGATCGAAGAATGTTGGCGCGATGTCCCACGGTTCCAGCGATGAAAGCCGTAGCCGAGGAAGTTGCGTGCGTTGGAGGATGGCTCGCACCAGGGTGCTCAGGTCAGTCCCCAGGTCTCGGCCGTAAGATCCCAGGTGGACGCCGGTCAGCACGACCTCTCGGTATCCCTCTGCCACCCAGTCATTGATCTCCTGGATAACGGTGTCTAGCGGCCGGCTGCGCTCCTCTCCTCGGAGGATGGTCACAATGCAAAAGGTACAGCGGTTGTGACAACCATCCTGGACCTTGACGAAAGCCCTGGTACGGGTGCTCTCGATCAGAGGATGTTGGGCGTCGGAAGCCTGTGTGGGTGGGAACTCATCTGCCCACGCGTGAAGAACATCGGCCAACTGTTCCTTCACGTAGTTGTTGACAACCAGATGAACCTGGGGAAGCGTCTCAACGACTTCAGGCGCAAGTGTAGCGTAACAGCCGGTGACAACCAACCGAGCGCGCGGATTCGCCCTGGCCGTTGAACGCACCAAAGAGCGTGACTTGGCTTCGGCTGTCGTGGTGACGGCACAGGTGTTTAAGACGCATACATCAGCCTCGGCGGGGGAACTCACGATATAGTGTCCGCGGCCGGCCAGGTCGCGGGCTACTCGCTCCATCTCACTATAATTCAACCTACAACCAATTGTCCCCAGATAGACGCGCATACCTGCTGTCCTCTACTGACTATCGGACGGTTGGCCAGAATTGGGATTCAGCGCGGTTTCGTTAAGCCTTGTGGAAGGCAGCGTTGCCAGCCCCTTGCTGATGGCGGAGATAGCATTTTCCTCCGCTCTCTCGGTCCGGGCCTTGTTTGCACATACTTGCACATACCCACCCTTGCAGGGGGCGCAAGATAACATTAAAGCATCAAGCTGTCAAACGACTCGGACGCGACTACACGTTGGTAGAGCCGAGCGGGTGCTGTTGGGTTGCAGGGCATACAACTTCGTTGGGCTTGATGTGCAGGAGCGCGGCGCAGCCAGTTTCGATCTCCTGTGTCTTTCCGCCATCAGCCATTCCACTCCATATGCCTTGGCTGCGAACGCTCCTCATTCCTAAGCTCTCTTCGTCCACGCCTGGGCGAAGAGAGCTTGATTCGGCTTGTAGTGGTGGCGCGGATGCTAATGTTGACACTCCATGTTGACACTCCGCTATGCTTCGACTATAGTAACTTCACCCTACCGGGGATAGATAAGCACCATCCGAAAACTCAAAGAGAGGTTATTTATGTCCACAGAACCGCTTGTACGAGTCGCTATGATTGGCTGTGGAGGTATGGCCCAGCACCATCTACGCTCCATGCTGCGTATGACGGATTCCACTCGCGTTACGGTACTCTGCGATCCGTCTCCTGCAGCATATGAGCGGGCAGCCGCTCTGTTCCGCGAGTTTGACCTGGAGCCACCGCCCAACGAGCCGGATCTGGACCGATTACTGACCCGTTTTGGCAACTCCCTGGACGCGGCCTTCATCGCGACACCCCACGCCTATCACCACGATCAGGCAGTCGCGTGCATGGAGGCAGGGCTGGATGTACTTTTGGAGAAGCCTATGGCCATCAACGCCGCCGAGGCCCTCAGCCTGATCGAGACCAGGGATCGGACGGGGCAACTGCTGGTCGTCGCCTTCCCGGGGAGTCTATCCCCGCAGATCCGAACGGCTGTGCGTCTCCTGCGTTCCGGCGAGCTTGGAGCATTACTCAGCATCAGCGCCACTGTCTGGCAGGGCTGGGGGCCGGGCTTTGCGGGGACGTGGCGTCAGCAGCCCGAGATCGCCGGAGGTGGCTTCCTGTTCGACACCGGCGCTCACATGCTGAACACGGTCGCTGACCTGGCGGGGGAGGACTTCGTCGAAGTCGCCGCGTGGCTGGACAACCGAGGCCGCCCCGTCGACGTGATGGGAACCGTCATGGCACGCCTGCGATCTGGTGCCCTGGTGACCATGCACGCGTGTGGTGAGGCGATCCCATCCTGCGCGTCGGATGTGCGCGTCTTCTGCGAGCGAGCGATCCTCCGTACCGGCATTTGGGGCGAACGACTGCAGATACAACGTCACGGCCGTAAGCAATTGCGCGCGGTTAAGGTCCCCGCCTCGATGGGCGTCTGGGAGCAGTTCCTGGCAGTCCGGCGCGGGGATATACCCAACCCGTGTCCGCCAGAGGTGGGGCTGCGGATGGCACGCCTGTGGGACGCTATCCGGCTGTCCGCCTCGCGCAACGGAGCTGTCGTCGCAGCAGATGAGGGTCTCACATCATAGCCTGCCCATCGATCGCCGAGTATATCGTGCGATGTAGTGGAGGAAATCATCTCCGGCTTTATATGGTCGGTACGATATTGCTGGACCTCTGCAGGGCTGAGCGGAGTCCCCATCGGGTAGTCGAGCTAGCCTGTGGAACTCAGGGAAGGAGAAGAAATATGGAGTGGCAGGCACAGTGGATATGGATCGCTGGAGAGGAACCCCCCCGGAATGCTCACCTATGCGTGCGTCGGGATTTCCAGGTGGCTTCTGGCCTCGCCCAGGCGACGCTTGCCATCACCGCGGATAGCCGATACGTGCTCTATCTGAACGGCGAGCGCCTGGGGCGTGGTCCGGTACGATCGTTCCCCTTCCACCAGCGCTACGACGTGTACGAGGTAGGCGCCCGGCTGCGGCCGGGGCGTAATGTCCTGGCTGTCCTGGTGCGTCATTTCGGCGAATCCACATTCCAGTACATTCTCGGCCGCGGCGGTCTCCTCGCCCAGCTTGACCTGACCTACGCGGATGGGCACAGGGAGGTGGTGGCTACGGATCACCACTGGCGCGTCTGTCAGAACCGCGGCTATGCGGCTGACGCTCCCCGCCTTTGCGTGCAGCAGGACTTCGAGGAGCAGTTCGACGCCAGGGTCAATCCACAGGACTGGACCACGATCGATTACGACGATCGCCACTGGCCCGAGGCGGTGGAGATCGGCCCGGCTGAGACAGGGCCGTGGCGCGATCTGTCGCCGCGGGATATCCCATTCCTGACCGAGGACCCCGTGGTCCCCGTCCACGTCCTGCGGGCGCGAGCTGTAAGGCCACCCGCGCTGGCAGCCGCGGTGGACTATCGCGTGACGCTCATGCCGGGCATCAAGGACTCCAATCACCATCGTGCAGACGGCCTGCTGGCCACTATCCTCCATGTCGATCGGCCACAGAGCGTGACGATCCGTCAGCACTGGGGGTTGAATTTTCCTGTCCGCCTAGACGGGGAAGACATCGACGTGAGGCGCGGGGATGTCGCGATCCCGCTCGATGCAGGTGATCATCTACTGTTGATCGACGTTACAGGGTTCCATCACCTGAAGCAGTGCATCGTTGTGGTGGATGGTGACGATCCGGCAGCGCTCTCGTTCCGCGCGCTGCCTGGACTCCCCGCTGAGCTGCCGTGGGCTACGGCTGGCCCCTTTGGGGAGGACACAGCCGCCCGGAAAGCTGTGTGGAATTGCAGAACGCCGGAGGCGTTACGCTCTCACTCACGATGGTTCCAATCGATTCCCAAGCTCTACTATACACACCAACCGGTTGCTGCCACCACCATGTTCCAGCGTGAAGTTCCCTCGGCGAGCCTCCATATCGCGAAAGCGGAGCTACTGTGTGCCCTCAGCGACGACGTGACGACGATCTTCCCCGCATCGAAGGGGGCGGACACGGAGTTGTTGATAGACTTCGGCCGGGAGCTTGTAGGCTTCCTGGACTTTGAGATCGAGGCGCCGGCCGGAGCCGTTCTGGACTTCAACCTGTTCGAAGCCATTGAGGATGGGCGCATTCATTACACGGGAGGACTGAACAACGCGCTTCGTTATGTGGCGCGGGAAGGATGGCAACGCTACACGGCCATCGGTCGCCGCGGCTTTCGCTATGCATTGCTGACGGTGCGTAATCCACAGGGCCCGGTGCGCATCCGACGTTTGACCTGTCTTCTGAACACATATCCCTTCGCCGAGCGGGGCGCATTCCGCTGCTCTGATCCGCTGCTCAACCAAATATGGGAGATAAGCCGCTACACCACCCGGATGTGCGCGGAGGACACCTTCGTCGATTGCCCGGCCTATGAGCAGACCTTTTGGGTGGGGGATGCCCGCAATGAGGCATTGATTGCCTACACCGGCTATGGTGATCTCCTCCTCGCCCGACGATGCTGGCTCCTGGCGGCTGAGTCTCTGGCCCGCTCGCCGTTGGTAGAGTCGCAAGTTCCCAGCGGATGGCAAGATATCCTGACCGCCTGGTCCCTGCTTTGGACGCTGGCCGGCGAGGAATTCTATCGCTATTCCGGCGATATAGATTTCGTCCGTCGGATCTATCCAGCCATGCGGCAACAGGCGGAGAACATCCGCGATATGCTCAACGCGGATGGCCTGCTGGAGATCGAGGCATGGAACATGCTGGATTGGGCCCCTATGGATACGCCGCGGACAGGTGTTGTGACGCATCAAAACGCCTGGCTGGTGGAGGCCCTACGTCGTACAGCGCGCCTGGCGGAGATCATAGGCGAGACGGAGGACGTCAGGCGCTATCGAGAGATGGCCGAGGCGCTCAAGGCCGCCATCAACGAGCACCTTTGGTCGGAGGAGCGCCAGGCGTACATCGACTGCATCCACGCCGACGGCACCCCTAGCTCGGTGATCTCTCAGCAGACGAACACGGTGGTTTATCTATGCGACGTCGCCACCCCGGAGCGTCGCCCGTTGATCGAACGATATCTGAAGGAGGCCCCGGAGGGATGGGTACGCATCGGTAGCCCCTTTGCGATGTTCTTTACCTTCGAGGCGCTGGCGAAACAAGGTGATTTCGAGGGTATCCTGGAGATCACCCGGCAACGCTGGGGAGGGATGCTGGACAAGGGTGCCACCACCTGTTGGGAGACCTTCCCTGGCTTCGATCCTCGTTGGTGGACCCGCAGCCACTGTCATGCCTGGTCGGCCGCACCAACCTACTTCTTGAGCACCTACCAGCTTGGCGTACAGCCTCTGGAGCCGGGGTTCCGGCGTGCGCTCATCGCGCCGATCCCGGCCGGGTTAGCATGGGCGCGCGGCCGGTTCCCCACCCCGCAGGGCGAGATCTCCGTAGCCTGGCAGAGGGACCGGGATAAATTTGAGCTGACCGTTGAGCTTCCCAAGGACGCGGCGGCCCTGATCCGCCTGCCCGATCTTGTGCCAGCGGGGGCGACAGTAGACGTAGCCGGAGCCGGGCCAGCAGCCTGGAAGCCTTCCGGCTGGGAGGTGGAGGCTGAGGCCGGCGCATCCATCTCGGTTCGGGCACGCTGGTGATCTATGAGATGCCCGCGTGGTTTTTACTATACGATCAAGTACGATCAAGATCGAGTAGGCCCTGTCAACTCAAATGATAATGTTACCGGGGCATCCTCTCCTTTCATTGGTTTGTCAAGGTTGCGGCGCGCGGTGATTACCCATAAGTACGATATGTATGCTTAACATGCCTTTCCCCACCGCAGAGACGCCGAGGACGCAGAGGAACTCTCTTTATTTTCCTTCCTCCTCAGCGCTCTCCGCGACTCCGCGGTGAGATGTGGGTAATCACCGCTGCGGCGCGAGATGCGGCGGACGGTGGAGAGGCTGAGCTGGGCCAGTTGGGTGCGCAGGGAGTCGGTAAGCATGAGCTCCCCGTGACGGGCTAACTGCTCCGCCAACCAGGGCAGATTGGGATGAAGTCGCTCAGCGCAAATGTAGTCCATACTCTCGTCGATGACCCGCAATGCATCGTCCACCTCCGGGCTATAAGTGCGTCCCCGCTGACGGGAGCGGGGGTGACGGCAAAGATCACTACGCAGGAGCCGAATTAGGGTCTTGCGGTGCAACTGGGTTACCTCCATCACCTCATCCAGCAGGGCTCCTCGTTCCCGGCGACTCGCTTGCAGGTAGCGGTCTTGCATCCAACGGAGGTACTTGTAACGCTCGTCATCGTCATCTTTTCTTGTGCGGACATGATTCCCTCCGGGTAACATTTTAGATGAGTGAACGCGCAGTCGTAACTGCTTCGAAAATAGGATCGGTGAACGCTGATGACGCAGAAAGAGCCGATCTACGCAGATGAGAAAAGTAAAATCGGGATGATCCGTGAGGATCTGCGTGCATCAGCGTCATCTGCGTTCTTATGCTCATCG
>JAGHDS010000405.1 GCA_021159845.1 Anaerolineae bacterium | reverse complement strand
CTATCTTCTGCGCGCCTCCGACGATGTAGCGTTGGAGCTGGCCGATGCCCTGCGCGATCTGAAGACCCGCCTCACCTTCTGCGAGCGGTGCTATAACATCACTGAAACCAGCCCATGTCCGATCTGTTCCGACCCTACCCGGGATCAGGGCTTGATCTGCGTTGTTGAGGAACCGCTCGATGTAGTGGCTATCGAGCGCACCCACGAGTATCATGGATTGTACCACGTGCTGCACGGCGTGATTTCGCCGGTAGACGGCATCGGGCCGGATGATCTGAAGATACCCGAGCTATTGGCTCGAGTGGAGAAGGGGCCGATACGAGAGATCGTGTTGGCCACAAACCCCAACCTGGAGGGGGAAGCCACGGCCATGTACATCGCACGCCTCCTGAAACCCCTTGGCATTCGAGTCACCCGGCTGGCACGCGGCCTGCCGGTGGGCGGCGACCTGGAGTACGCCGATGAGGTGACGCTGTCTCGCGCGCTCGAGGGACGCCGCGAGATGTAACCCTCCTATTGCCTGAGTGAGATCTCCGTAAACGGTCACGAGGCGAGGCATGTCCTCGCCTTTCATTTTTCCCCAGGCTACCGTCCTAAAGAGCATTGTGCAGATACCCGCGGGTGAACGCAGAGAAAACAGTCACCGTCAGTCAGCGTCATCCGCGTCCTGTGTCAGAACACACGCCTCTCAACCCTCGCTGGCCCATCGCTGTGATGCCAGAGACTTTTCCCCCGGGCGCTCTCAGGATGGGAAGGTAGCTTCCCGACAGCTCTCAGGCGAAGTGGTATGTTGGGCATGTTAATTGAAGGTTGCGTCAGGTATTCATGGAATACCGAGATCACAGGGCCGGTAGGCTTGCGCATAGGAGCGATACATGTTCGATCTCCTCAAGAAAATGCTTGGCAGTGAGGAAGAAACGTCGGATCCCGTGCGGGCAAGGATGGCTGATGAGCCACGTCCTGAGCCCATTCACATCATTGATGCCGAGTTCCAAACCATCGTGTCGGAGAGCGAGCAGCCCGTGGTCGTTGACTTCTGGGCCGAATGGTGCGCCCCGTGCCACATCATCGCTCCGTCAGTGGAGGACCTGGCAGCCGAATATGACGGCCGAGCGGTGATCGCCAAGCTCGATGTGGACGCGAACCCGGAGACAGCGCGGCGGCTGGGAATTATGGGAATCCCGACATTGATCTATTTCCACAATGGGAAAGAGGTGGATCGGGTCGTCGGCGTGACCAGCTACGATGATCTGGCCAGGCGACTTGAGGCATTACTTTCGTAGGCTACGAGGGGGGAGCCGGTAATCGCGGGGCTCATGCTGTATGAGGCAGGATCCCGGGGCTTTTGGCTTCGGGATCCTGCGCGTAGACGAGGGTTAGGGTGATAGCCGCACGACGATGAAGAGGGGGCGTAAGGTCCGCTCACGAATGACCTTCTCCTCTATCACATGAAGCCCAGCCTCGCGGGCTATCCCTTCCAGCGCCTGACGTCGCCCCCGGAATACGGTATCCTCCGGCGCGTGGAATACATACAATGTCTTCGGCTGTCTCGTGAAGGGCGCAACGCGCTCCTCGAAGCCGGGGTCAGGCGCGTCCAACCGATCATAGCCGAACAACTCCACCGGGTTCACCCGCCCGGCTGTCAGGAACTGCACAGGCGCGTCGATGCCCCAATCCAGCGCGATCACCGGCCGGCTACCCTGGTGGGCAAGGTAGTCCGCCAGTCTGTATATGGCATCGGAATGCGCGCTGTGTCCGCCGGTGGCTGTGAGTGCTTGGTGATAGCGAACATCAGCTTGTACATCCCCAGCGATCCATACCAGAGCGATTACCAAGACGATGACCGCCCCAACCCGGCCCAGTGCTCGGACCGCCACGCCAGCCGCCACCCCGACGCTCAGGAGGACGAACGGTAGCAGGGTGGCGTAGTGGGTGACGAAAAGATCGGACACGGTAAAGGCGCTTTGTGCCACGTAGAGGGCGACGAAGAGCATCCCGCCGACAAGCGGTGCCAGATCGCGTGACCGACGCGGCGTCCGGATCCCCCAGGCGATACATGCCAGCGCTAACGACACCCCGGCGAGCCACGGCGCCCAGCGATTGGCGGCTACGGTGCCCAGATACCAGAAATGGTCCCCGCGCAGCAACGTCCCCAGCTGGGTCACCCGACGGGCGAAGTTATGGCTGAAGTCAGCATTATTCACGCCGTAGTAGGATCGGCCCAAATTGGATAGGATCGCTATGACCGTTCCGCGCGTGCGCCAGTTGAAGACCAGGAGAGGCAGGACGCCCACCAACAGGCTGGCTAGCCCGATCGCTACCCGCTCGAGCCACCAGGACGCCGGTCGCCTTGCTCCGGGGAGACGCTCGTCCCTCTTATTCCCAGGCCAATGTCCGTTCAGCAGAGCAGCGGCCAATGCCACGGCCGCGCCAGCGCCGATCACCCACACGAAGAGCAATTTGGCCCATACGCCCAGGCCACACACGAGCCCTAACATCGCCCAGTCCGTTAGAAGGTCGCGCCGCGTCGCCCGCAACGCCAGCCAGACGGCCACCATCGCCAGTAAGGCTGTGATGTTAGTGACGAAGATGCCCTGGCGGCTCCAGAAGACGAAGGATGGGGAGACGGCCAGGAGCAAGGCGACCACGGTCGCCGCTACGGGGCCGGCCAGCCGGTCGGCGACACGATGTGTCAGTAGCAACGTCAGCGCGGCCGTCAGCACGGGCAACAGGCGGAGCGTCGTCACCCGGATCCCTCCCACAGCCAGGAAGGGGATCTCCAGGTAAACGTTGAGTGAGCCGATGTAATCCTGAACCATGAGGGGGAAAGCCCACTTGCCCACGCGGATGGCAGCGCCGCGAAAGGCGTCCACCGGCAGGCCGCGCAGGAGCTGCATCGCGTTGACACCTGCCTCGCGCGCCTCATCAGAGTGCAACCCGGGCAGGAAAAGCTGGTACAGGGAGAAGCCGAGGAAAAGCCCAAGCGACAAGGCCAGCCCTCCCCACCGCATCGCGGCGGTGAAGGACCATGAGGAACGGACCACAGGGGATGCAGTCGATCGCTCAGCGCGCAATCACGCCTACCTCGGAGACCATACTCTGATAGTTCCAGCCAGAGGCATAGATGCGGATCGAATTCAACCGCGCCGGACGCGTTTTGCTCAGCAGGTCGATCAGGTTAGGTGATTCGTAAGGATACCATACATACGCCGGTATCTTCTCACCATTGATGATGGGCCAATTGCTGTTTGGGTCCGGGTCGCGGTAATAAAAGCCGTGAACCCATTCCAACTGCTTCCCGTATACATCGGTATAGTTGATTCGGACCATCAAGGGGAACTCAGAGCTTAAGTATCCGCCTCCCGGGAGGGACTGATACAGCAACCGCACGTCCAGGCGTATGCTCAGGTATTCGTAATCCAGAACGTCTTTGTTCAGCTCTTGCTCGATCCAGGCCTCTGTGTGAATGCCCTCCTCGGCACGACGGGAGAAGTAAACCGCCCGCCGGCCGCCTACATCGACTACCTCAATGGATGCAGGGGTCACATTGGAAGCGTGCTGGTACGTCCCGGTCCGCCAGGTTCCCTCCAGTCCCTTTTCGAAGTTGCCGTTTACAACCAGGTTCTGCGCGGCCGGAAGTGGCTCCGAGGGTGGCATGGATTTTTGCCACACGGTGCGTTCACCCGGTCGCACCGTGACGATGACGCCGCCGGAGTGGACACGTGCTTGGCCGCTGCGCACCGTCACCTGAGATTCCTCTTCCCCGATCTCGATGGAGAAGCTGCCATCGGTGAGCTCCACTACCCCGTGCGGCGTGCTCACCCGCACGGACAGAGCCCGGTTGAGCGGCTTCAGATTGAGAACTCGCACCCGTCCGTGGCGGAGCTCCATCTCGATGCGGTAAGGCTCCCGGCTCCGTCGGAAACGGGGTTTGCGTGCGGCGATCACGCGTAACTCGGTCTGACTATAGAGCTGGATGGTGGTCAATATCCCCTCAGGCTCGTCCGGCTCCTCGACGGTGACGATCGCCCGAGCATCGGCCGAACGGATGATGTCCCCCTCACTAACCACGCGCGCGGACTCCACGGCGGCCGGCTCACGCGCTCCCGGCGCCGTTACCAGGATCGTGCCGGTGTTCGCCAAGACCTCCACGTGAACGGTCTCCGCCTTCGTGGAGTAGAGGACGAACCAGCGGATGCTGAGGGGGATGGAGACGGCCAGGATACAGAAAGTCGTGAAAGCGAGGATTAAAACTGTCCAGGCCAACCGCTGAGGGTTGGCAAGCAAGCCACGACGCCTGACCCAAGCAGGCGTCTCCTCCACGGG